>CAZIXY010000178.1:0-6823 GCA_964543315.1 uncultured Desulfobacteraceae bacterium
CTAAAATTAGCTATTTAGTCAAGGATTTTTGGATAACAGGGAATCTGATGTGAACTGTATCATACACTTTTAATCCACAGATTACGCAGATTTCACAGATTTTCGTGAGTTATTGGGTTAAATTCCCAGTAGCTCGCTGCGGGGCAGTTCATTAGATACGGTCAAAACAGATTATAGGATTGCCTCCCAGGTCAACTGTCATAACCGCACTTCCCTTTCCAATAAAACTGATTTCTATTTGAAAAAACTCCTTACTGTCCTGACCAGATCCTCAATCTTGCATGGTTTTCTGAAATAAGCTACTGCACCTTTCTCCCGGGCCAGTTCTGATTTTTCGAGGCCGTGGTAACCGGAACAAATGATTACCGGTATGTCGGGATAGTTAACCTTAATGTAGTCAAGAAGCTCGAAGCCGTTAATTCCCGGCATATTCAGGTTGGTAACAACAAGTGAGACTGCATTTTTTTTGAGCTTATCTTTGGCGATGAACCCATCACTTGCCGTTAGCACGGAAAAAGTGTCGCGGTAATCCCCAAGGACCTGCTTTAGGACATCCAAAATCGTCCTCTCATCGTCAACTAAAAGGACTTTTGGTATCAAGGTATCCCCAAGACACTCTTCCAGGGCCTCTCTTAACGGCGCGGCATCACATGGGGCGCGGAAGACAAAGTCGGCACCGGCGAGTTTCGCCTGTCTTTCGTAGCTTGGATCATCGGGATACCCGTAGAGGCAGATGATGGGCTTTCTGTATCTGGTCTTCAAATGAATCAAGAGCCGGAGTGCCTTCCGAATACGATCTTCTCCGGGCAGATTCTCATCGGGAAAGATGACGTTGTTAAGGAACAGGACAAAGAGGTCGAAAGGGCGGCGTTTCGAGAGATTCAGCAGTTCGTCCGCGTACGTAGTAACAGCAACCTTGAGGTCAAACCGGTCGCGGGTGACCTCGCTGATGAGCCCGGAAAAGACCTCCACCAGGAACTCCTCGCTGATGAAAACATGCATCCGGCGTTTCTTTTCCAGTTTTATGATTTCAGTTTTCTGCTTCATCAGATATGAGCCTTTGTTTCAGAGGTCGGATCAAACAAAGATCTATCGAAGATCATCTGACCTGTCCGATGGAACGCGATAGGTTTGAAGGATCTTGTCCTGTTCCTTTTCCACCATTTTTCTATCCAGCACAATTTTACAACCGCGCTTATTCTCGAATACAACGAACCGGTCCCTGTCGTTGTTCTCCACGATACAAATCAGAGCCCTCAGATTTTCTATCTTCTTGCCATTGACCTCTGTGATACGTTCATTGATAAGGGCCTTGTAACCATTGTTGACCTCGGAAGGGAGGACTTTGACGATAATAACCACCTCTTCCCCTTTTACAGTGGGCTCATCGTTGATCAAAAAATAGATCAGATTGGGAGGGGCATCCTTGTTTGGCTTATTGCCCCAGGTCAAAAGATAGTTCATGGTCAAAGGACAAAAAACCAGGCCACCGTAAATATAATAGGTGGGCAGCACGTCGTGACGCAACATGGGGACAAGCTTGTGATGGCCCCATGCCTGATCCAGAGTGATACGGATTGTCTGTTCTTTGCCCTCCCGCAGAATTCTCAGGCTCATCTCTTCACCGACCTGGTGCCGCTGAATGCAATAATTCATGCTTGTGCGTTCGCCGTGTCGAAATTCGACTGTTCGATCATCGGCCACATTACAACCATCAAGAGACAGAATCACATCACCGGGGAAAATCTTCCCTTGTGCCGGCGTGCCGGGCAGCACGGAGATTACCAATGCCCCTGACTGCTTCTCACTGAGGCCGTGCATCTTCTTGATGGCACTATTCTCCATGGGTTGGCAGCAGATTCCGATCACAGGAAAACCGTCATACCTACCATCATCCACGTCTTCCAGAAAGTGTCGCACCACAGGTATGGGAACCATGTAGCCGATATTTTCTGAATTCCTGAGGCTTTGCATTACCACGCCCACGATACGGTCGCCAACCATGACCGGCCCCCCACTGTTACCGGGATTGACAGCCGCATCCAGCTGGGCGGCCAGTAACCTCAATGTGCTCTGTGAATATCTTTGATGCTCGATTCGGGAGATCACACCTTTGGTGGTGCTCAGTGTGTCGCCGCCGCGTGGAAAGCCGTATACGACCACATCCTGCTGGACTTCCGGGAGTTTCCCAAACAGGAGAGGCTTGATACCGTGGAAAAATGTCTGGTTTTCGACCGTCAACAGGGCAAGATCAGCCTCGTGCGAGACAGCAAGCATCCGGGCCGGGTGTTTCTTGGATTTCCCGTGCAGGCGAACCTGTATGAAGGTTTGATCGCTGACTACGTGGGCGTTTGTCAGTATGCGGTTGCCTTTAATCACGCAGCCTGATCCGCTCGATGCCTCGGGTCCGCACATATTCCACGGATTATCGTAGTCAGGCTGGTCCTGAACAGTATAGATCTTGACCATGGATTCCCGAACATCCATTTTCGCCGAAGCGAGTCGCGGAAATGCGAAAAAGACCAGGCAAACGCAAATAAGGACGGTGATTTTCGGAAGCCGGACAAAAATGGCTTTGGCATGCATGTGGATTCTCCTTTTGTCGCATAAGATTATTTTTTCAGTATATCCGATTTTCCGAAGAGCTTTTCTACCTCTCGCCTAAACGCTTGGAAAAGTGACTCATAAGAGGGGTCCAATGTTTCAAGATTATTGCCCAAACTATCCACCAATTTTTTATAATACCACTCCTGATCCTCTTTTCCTCTGTTAAAACGGCCCCAAACTTCATCTCCGATCTTCGCATAGTCTGCAGCAATTGTTCTGATATTATGGAGCTTGTCGGCACAGGTAACCAATCTTATTTCCAAAGGCGCAGTCTTAAGAAATTCGATGGTATGCTCTTTTCGATCTTCCCAGGACATTGACTTATCCGGCTCGGACGCCCCTTGCACCATTGTGGCCACCTTGTCACCAAATTTTTCTCGAATGTAATCGAGCGTTATGGAGGTGTCCTCAACTGTATCATGAAGAATGCCGGCAATAATTACATCATCGCAACAGCCCGCTTTAGCAAGAATAATACCCACGGACAGAGGATGAGTGATGTAAGGGATGTCCGTTTCTTTACGCACCTGGCGCTGATGGGCCTTAGCTGCCACTTCAATGGCCAAATCGATCATTTCATAGTCGTTATTTGTTGATGAAATTTGATACACCTCCTCTCAAATGGATAATTCATTTTCAGGTCCTTTGAATTTTCAAGGAAGATAACCCAAAGCCAAACCAAATGCCTTTCTTTTGATGGCAGCACCGGAACCGAACAGACCCGAAGAAATACCAGCACCCCCGTTTTTCTGGTAATGATCAACATACTCCAAAACGGCATTGAAATTTCCCCATAGTGAATCCCTCACGCCCGGCAGGTCCGCTCCTTTACCGTATAACCTGAGATGAGCTATTTTCATCCGTGCTTCATTGATCTTTCTCACCCTTGATAAATAGCGTTTTCTAACCCTTTTATCAAATTCGGCCCTAATTGGCTTGACAGGTATTGGAAAAAGTTTCTCGATGTATTCCTTAATTAACTCATCATCAAATTTCCTTTCCATCATTGCCTTAAATTGAGCTTCAAGATCATCGACAGCGTTCAAGGTATCTTCAAAGAAGGCCCCTACCTGTTCCTGAAGATTTTTATAATCACCCTGATGGGCATGTTTGAAGAAGGTCTTTCTGTTTTTATCCCTCAAGGCTAAAGACAATGTGTTCTGGCAAACAACCCTTATTGTGGTTAACCTGAAATCAATAGCAATGGAACCATTGTGGCTGTTGGTAAAGAGGGCGTATGGCTTTATCTTGTCTCCCTCCCTCACCTGAATATGCCTGGGCAATTCAGCCATTACCCAGATCACTTCACCGCACCCTAAATATCCACCAGTGTGGTAAACTCTATTACCCTTACCGAAAATTGCATCAAAAATCCGAATCCCTTCCCTGTTTTGGAGGGGGTTGAACCACTTGTGAGTAACACCGACCACTCTTTCCGGATGACCCTTGGGCCTGTCCTTTCTAACAACGGCGACACGGGTATCCACAGTGGATGGTGGGTCTTCATCGGTTCTCAGCGGGACCATTCCCACCTCCCAATCAAGGCCTCCATGCATAATTGCTTCCTCTATGTTGGCGGGCTGATCCAACTTCATACCTTCCCTGTGCCACGGTACTTCGCCATAATAAAACATCTTTCCAACATTTGCAGGCATAAGAATCCCTCCTTTCCTGTAAAATTAACGTTTATTTCTTCTCCTTGCGGAGAATCTCCCCATCCTTGAGCCGGGAACTTCTCTGTCCGACTTGTTTTCCCGGGCAAAAATGCATATGTGCAGGATCTGATCATCAAGCGTAAATGCAAAACCGCTCATTTTTCTGGATTCAAGACGACGATCAGTACCCAATCCCACGGACGGACAGGTCTCCATCCGGGCAGACCGTGAAGACCTTAAAAAAGTCGTCACTTTGCTTTTATGGATCTTGTACTCTTTTTCGGGCCTGAACCAGTCGATTGCATCCAAGGCATAGCTTTGTACCAGTTTCTTAAAGACCTTTGAAAAGGAATCCGGTTTTCCGAAACTGTCCATCCCCACAACTTTGCCGTTAATCATGAAGACCGCGCCAACCTGTGAATCTATCAATTTGAAATGTTTAACATATTCCTGAATTGATGCCATTTCCTTCTCGTAAATCCCACCCATAGCCATGCTGGGCGAGCGAGCCTCCATCCTGTCCGCCTTTTCAGATATTTCGTCCCATATGGCACTCTGGTTTGCGTAAAATTCTCCGGAGGTCCTGATTGAATAATTGACCTGCTCTGATTTCATGGCACGCAATCCTGGCGACATCATTCGTTCTTTGCTTGAGAACCACGGATTGTCGTATGACCACCTGCCCTGTTCCACGCAGCTTACAGGGATCACGGTGGTAGAGTTTGCCTGGATCAGTATCGTGGTGTTGATTATGCGGTTCTGTTTGGCCCCGACCAACTCCTCTCCGTCCAGGATTAGGACCATGTGGGGAGATTTGTTGATGACCTTGAGTTCCGTAACCGATCCCTCTTCATCCCTCTCAATCACCTCGATCAATCCTTCAGCCAGAGCTTCATCTAAAAGAAGATATTCCAAATCCAGAGAATATGTTGACAGCATGGGAAATATGGCCAGGTTCCTGAAGGATTGTTTCCGGCCAACCTTAACCTGTTCCAGATAGGCTTTTATAACGTTTTGCATATTAATCCCTCCTATTGACTTAAATAAGTATTAACCACAGAGGCACATAGCACGCAGAGGCTTTGGGGAAGAAAAAATTCAGCACTCAATCAGCATTATCTCAACAGCATGTCTGTGATCGTCGGCACTGAAGCTTAGAAAATCCGCAGTCAGTAAGCTTAGGCAATAGGCAATCCACGCCAGCAGTAAAAAGGACCCCGCGAGAAACAGGAATTTGAATGTTTTTGCCGTTATCACTCCGGCAGTCCTTGTCTTAATACCGAAAACTTTCATTATATCACCTCCTTTGTTTTGTCCGGATGCATTTTCAACTCCCCCAAGGGGAATGGATACAGTTTGCCTGTAGGGTATCATGGGGTTTTGACAGATACGGTCACATAGGGAGAATTTTTTCGAATATTTTGATCCGGCAAGAAATAATGGAACTTGGAAAGATGCTGGAATTCTATTGATAAACCTGTTATATTTTAGCTAACTATTCAATATTTCGGATTTTATTGGAGGCATGTCATGGCAAGGGGCGACCAGTTAGGCAGGCAATGGAGGATTATTCAGACATTGATCTCTTCCAGGATGGGAAAATCGGCTGCGGACTTGGCCGACGAACTGGAGTGCCACCCGAGGACAGTTTACAGGGATCTTGAGGCGCTGCAGGTGGCAGGATTTCCTATTTACAATGAAAGGATGGAAGGAAAACACGTCTGGTCGTTACTTGACACGGTGAAGCACCAAATTCCGATCCCGTTTAGCCTCACAGAATTGATGGCCCTCTATTTCAGCAGCGACATGCTGAAGATTTTCAAGGACACGGTCTTTTATGACTCGCTGGAATCCCTGTTCAAAAAGATCAAGACAACACTCCCACCCGAATCCATCAAATATTTGAAAAACGTTGAGCAAACCCTTCACCTGGGTCTAAAACCGTACAAGGAATACGGAAAATTCAAGGAAATCATCAATCGCGTGAACGAGGCGGCCATCAACAAAAAATCCATTGAAATTGCCTACTACACAATGAGCCGGAAAAAGGAGTCCAAACGCAAGGTAGATCCGTATAAAATCTGGTTCTTCAACGGCACCTTTTATCTGATCGGTTATTGCCATATGAGAAATGAGGTCAGGATATTTGCCCTGGACAGGATCAAATTACTTCACCTTACAAAACATGATTTTGAAATCCCGGAAGATTTCAATCTGGAGGATTTCATGAGACCCAGCTTCGGGGTGTTCCAGGGAGATCCTATTAATATAAAGGTATGGTTTTCTCCGGATATTGCCGGTTATATAAAGGAAAAAATATGGCATGAAAGCCAGGAAATCCATCCTCAAGATGACGGCTCAATTATTTTCGAGGCTGATGTGGCCGGAACCGATGAGATCAAATTCTGGATCATGAGCTGGGGATCAAAGGCTGAGGTCCTTGAGCCCGAATCTTTAAAGGAGGAGATCCGATCGGAATCTGAGAGAATTTCAGGAATATATGGCAAAGGTGTTGAGCATAAGAAAAAGCCCTTGACAGCATGATGAGACAATTACAAAAA
>CAZIXY010000179.1:0-6809 GCA_964543315.1 uncultured Desulfobacteraceae bacterium
GCGAAGAAGGCATATACAGATGCCATACCTCCATGGCCTGTTCCTTCGTGTGCCCTAAGGAGATCGACGTGGCGCACTTTATCGCCCTGGCCAAAGCGGGCAATTTCACACGGGAACCCGGGAAATAATCGGCGGTTAAAAAGGAAGTTTTTATGGGCGTAAGAGAAATAGAGGCGAAACAAATTACGGGTACAATAAGACGGCTGTGTATAGAAGCCAATACGATTCTGGAAGATGATGTGATCGATGCCCTGAAAAAGGCATCTGAAAAGGAAGAATCTCCTGCTGGGAAAGACATCTTTCGCCAGTTATTGGAAAATGCAAAAATAGCAAGAAATGAGGGTATCCCCCTCTGCCAGGACACGGGTCTGGCTGTGGTCTTCATTGAAATGGGCCAGGACATTCATATTGTGGGAGGCGACCTGAACGAATCCATCAATGAAGGGGTGCGCCAGGGATACAGAGACGGGTGCCTTCGGGCATCATCTCTTGACCCCCTGATAAGGAAAAACTTCGGGGATAACTGCCCGGCGATTGTTCATTTAGAGATGGTGCCGGGTGAAAACCTAAAACTAATAGTAGTCCCAAAAGGTTTTGGCGGTGAAAATATGAGCCGGGTAGCCTTATTGACACCCGCCTCAGGTGTTGAGGGAATAAAGGAGCTTGTCTCCCGGACGGTTGAGGAAGCCGGCGCAAACTCATGTCCGCCCGGCATAGTGGGCGTGGGTATCGGGGGCACATTGGAAAAGGCCGCTATTATTGCCAAAAAGTCCCTCCTTCGGCCCATAGGTCAAAGACATCCCGATCGCGAGGTAGCAAAACTGGAGGAAGAGCTACTTAAAAAGATAAATGCACTCGGTGTCGGTCCGCAGGGCTTGGGCGGAACGGTTACTGCCCTGGATGTTCACATCGAGACATATCCAACTCATATCGCAGGGCTGCCGGTAGCGGTAAACATTCAGTGCAACTGCCATCGGCATAAAGAGGCGGTGCTTTAAAAATTTAGGAGAAATATGATTATGCCCGAGGCAATATCCATAAATACGCCTCTGACAGATGAAACACTGGAAGATCTCAAGACAGGCGACAGAGTGTTGATAAACGGCGTTATATATTCTGCGCGGGATGCGGCACACAAACGCGTGGTGGAGCTTATCAAAAAAGGGAAAAAGCCTCCCTTTGAAATAGAGGGTCAGGTCATCTATTATGTCGGCCCTACGCCACCGAAGCCTGGAATGCCGATCGGTTCGGCGGGACCTACAAGCGGCTATCGCATGGACCCCTACACACCTGCCCTTCTGGCGAAAGGCCTGAAAGGAATGATAGGTAAAGGCGTGAGAAGCCGGGAAGTAAAAGCGGCGATCAAAAAGCACAAAGCGGTCTATTTTGCCGCAACCGGGGGGGCAGGCGCCCTGATTTCCAGGGCAATCAAGAAGGCAGAAGTTGTCGCCTACGAAGATCTGGGAACTGAGGCTGTCAGGAAGATGCAGGTTGAAAATTTTCCCGCAATAGTGGTAAACGACATATATGGCAACGACCTTTACGAACAGGGGAAGAAGAAATACAAAAAAACCGAACCATGAATATTTGAAACCGCGAAATAATTTATCTGCTTTGAGCAACTCCCGTGTCGCATAAAGAATTCAGGGGAATTTTTCCCTACCTTGTAACACCTACCGATAAGTCAGGAAAGCTAAAGGAGGATGTCCTGAGTGATCTTGTAAACTATCTTATCGAAAAAGGGGTACACGGGCTTACCCCTTTGGGGAGCACGGGGGAAGGCGCCTATTTCCCCTGGGAACAAAAGAAGAGGATGCTCGAGGAACTTGCAGAAGAACCGAATATCCTTTATCTGAAAGATGCCTCCGGAAATACAGGAAAGCTTCTCTCTATTTTCAATGCCGTCCAGGATCGCATAAAGATTTTCAGTGCCTCGGCACACGTGCCGCTTTTTGTTTTTATGATGGGTGGTGTCGGTTGGATGTCAGGACCTGCCTGAAGTAACCAAATATATCAAAATCCAAAAAAACGGGTCAAACCGCTTGCTTTTCTTATCAAAGTCGTATATGGATGCAATTTAGCATATTTTTAAATACTTTCCCTCTTCCGAGAATCCGTATTCTCGGAAAATCGCCTTATTACACAATCACTCCAACCCTTACTCTCAAAAGGAGGATATCATGAAAAGAAGATTTTTGTTTATGGCCATTGGTTTTGTCGCCATCTCTGGTTTGCTGTTTGCTTCAAACGCCCTGGCTGTTGATAAAGTCTTAGTCGGCCATCCGGCATGCCTTTCGGGTAAGTATGCTAAAGCCGGGGAACAGGCGATTGGCGGAATAAAGGCATGTGTTGACTGGGTCAACAACACATGCGGGGGCGTGAAAATTGGTGGAAAAAAAGTCCCCCTCACATATAAATACTATGATTGCGAATCTAAAAAAGAGGCGGTGACAAGCCTAATCGGACGGCTGGTTACAGTTGATAAAGTGAACGTCGTTTTTTCCCCATACAGTTCAGGGCTCACGCTTCGCGGCGCACCGGTGACAGAAAGTCATCAGATGCTTTACATGGATCATGGTGGTGCGAATAATAAAATATTTCGCCAGGGTTTCAAGTACATAGTTCAGACAATTGGGCCGGCTACCAGCTATCACCAGGGAACACTCAACATGATTCATAAAATTGACCCAAAGGCCAAGAGAGTTGCCCTGGCCTATGAGGATTCAGAATTTGCAAAAATGGTGATGCATGGAGCAGAAGAACACGCAAAAAAACTCGGATTTAATATCGTCTTTGCGCGCACGTATCCAAAAGGCGTAACAGATTTGACACCGCTCCTTTCAGCCCTGAAAGCATCCAAACCCGACTTTGTACTCGGTGGCGGGCATTTTGAAGACGGCCAGCTTTTTAACCGACAGATGGCTGATCTGGACATAAACGCCAAAGCCCTGTCCCTGATAGCAGCCGCAACATTGCCGGCCTTTTACAAGGCATTGACGAGTATGGCGGAGGGTGTGATGGGTCCCTCTCACTGGGAATACGGCGTAAAATACTCAGCTGACGAGGCCAAAAAAGTAGGCTTGGCTTGGATCGGACCAAGCCAGGATGAGTTTGTAGCCCTTTTCAAAAAGGTCTTAGGCAAGGATATTATCCCGGATTACCATGCTGCAGAGGCCGGCGCCCAGGTATTGGCCTATGTATTGGCTGTGGAAAAGGCCAATTCCCTCGCATCTGACAAGGTAAGGGCGGCCCTCGGCGATCTTCACTTTATATCTTTTTACGGTGGCTGGGATGTTGATGACACAGGACTTCAGGTTGGGCATTCCATGGTGGACGTGCAATGGCAGCTGGGCAAACGGATTATCGTATGGCCCGAGGAAGCCCAAACCGGCGATGTAGCCTATCCCATGCCCACCTTCGCCGAAAAGGCACAAGGGAAGGTAGCGGCCCCAAGATAATGAACTTGATCGCCCCCCATGAAAAATATCATGGTAGGGGCGATCTTCATCACTCACCAAACCAATTTAAAATAACAGCCACGAGGACATGTTAGAATGGTACTAGAACAACTCATCGGCAATTTGATTCAGGGCCTTGTGTTAGGAGCTGTTTATGGTATGGCCACAATGGGTCTCAGCCTAATCTTCGGCGTCCTGAAAGTTGTGAATGTTGGACATGGGGCCTTTATTATGGTGGGGGCATTCACCACCCTCTGGCTGTTCAATGCTCTTGGTATCAACCCGATACTTGCTGTGCCCATTGCCTTTATCGTTGGCATGGGTTTAGGCTTAATATTTTACTACACTACCATGCAGCGGTTAATCAAGGCCCCCGAACTTGCAACTCTACTGGCCACCTTTTCAATAGGTATTTTACTTGAAGAGATTGTGAAACTCATATTTGGATCCGAGTTTCGAGGCTATAATTGGGTTGTAGGAAAAATTGACATCGGCGTTACAGTATTACCAATGTCAAAATTGTATGCCTGTATCGGCAGTGTGATTATCGCCCTCCTTCTTTACCTTTGGTTTAATAAGACTAGGGCAGGATCAGCTGTGAGAAGTGTCGTGGAGGACAGTGAAGGTGCACGAGTTTGCGGCGTCAATGTCGGCGGCGCCTACGCCCTGAGTTTTGCCTTGGGAATTGGTCTGACAGTGGCAAGTGGTGTCCTTCTCACCATGTTTATCCCGGTCGGAATTAATCCTTATATGGGAGGTGGATATACACTAAAGGCCTTTGTCATTGCTGTACTGGGCGGTCTTTCATCTCCCTATGGGGCCTTTTTCGGTGGACTAATCTTCGGGTTTATTGAGAATGGATCCTACACGCTGTTTGCCCTCATTCCCGGGGTTGAACCATTCGCCCTTACCCGCTTTTTGTCTTTTGTTATTTTATTGGTCATCCTTTTAATTAAACCTACCGGCCTTTTGAGTGCAAAATGAAAAAAGAAATCACCAAATATTATCCCTTGTTACCCGTATTTGCAGCGTATCTTCTCCTTTTCTGGATTGGTAGAAGCCTTCCAGGGATGTGGCAATTGGTAGCGATGCTTCTTTTTTATTGTGCCCTGGGACAGGCCTTTAACATCTTTCTTGGCATGACTGGTTACGTAGATTTTGGCTATGTTGCGTTTATGGGTGTCGGCACTTATGGCATGGCGTTGGCTATCACTAGTCTTGCCCATATTAAAGGGCTCGGTATAGGAATTATTATCATCGGTTTTGTTCTGGCCATGCTGATGTCCACCCTTTTGTCCATGGCTGTAGGGGCTGTGGCACTGAGACTTAGAGGTGCCTACTTTGCCATTGCTACCATCGGCGTTAACGAAGGTTTCCGCTTTTTTATTGAAGGGGCAAGGATATGGAATGGTTCTGAGGGATTAATATTTACCGCACAACTCAACCAGATTCTTGGAAGAGAAACTGCCAGTGCCCTTATGACATTCTGGGCTGACATCATGGTGCTCATCATTGCGGCACTAGCTGCTTTTGTAACTCTATTTTATATGCGAAGCAAGATCGGTTATGCGCTGACCGCACTGAGAGAGGACGAAGATGCCGCCAAGGTGATGGGAATCAATGTGACAAAATTTAAAATCATCGCCTTTATCACCAGTGCCTGCTTTGCGGGTCTTGTGGGCGCGGCTTCATGGGCCTTAAAGACCCCCTATGTGTTTCCACCGGAAGTATTTGAGATCCATTATACCATCGAGGCTATTATTATTGTTCTCCTTGGCGGTGCTGGCACCCTTCTTGGGCCCGTAGCCGGTGGGCTTATCTATGGCATTTCAAAATATTATCTATCGATCATATTGCCAGGATTTCAATTGCTTATCTTTGCGCCGATTATTATTATCATTATCATTTTATTTCCCGAGGGCGTGATCGGGATGTTGAAGAACAGGGTTAAGGACTCGGCTTTGGCACGTTTTATTGTCTAGTGGCCAGTATCATATATTGAGGGACCACTCCGGAGTATTTTTATAATGGCAAACGGCGGAAGGCATAAGGCCCAAGGACAGAAGACAGTATGTATTTTTTGTAGGCCTCGCAAATTACGCTTTGAGCCTCCTAGCCTCGTTACAAATGCGTGCTATAAGAAGGCTTACAGACTAAATTAAATATACGAATTTGCGATACTAGACACTGGGTAAGGATATGGCTCTATTGACAGTAGAAAATGTAACAAAGCGCTTTGGTGGTTTGGTTGCCGTAAACCAAGTCAGCTTGGAAATACGGCGAGGTGAATTCATCGGTATCGTGGGACCCAATGGTAGTGGTAAAACGACCCTGTTCAATGTTATCAGCGGCGTCTACTATCCGGAAGAAGGCAAAGTGACTTTCGATGATAAGGACATTACCCGACTTCCACCTTATAAAAGGGCTCCACTGGGAATCGGCCGCACTTTTCAGATTCCCAGGCCGTTCAATTCGGCCACGGTGAGAGAGAATATAGCTGTAGGCGCTATGTTTGGGACCTTGAGCGGACATGTGAGCGTAGATGAATCGCTGGAGATTGCAGATAAAACCATTGAACGTGTTAATCTTCAGGAACACAGGGAGAAGCCGGCTGGCACATTGACACCTGTGGAGAAAAAGTTGATGGAGATTGGCCGGGCCTTGGCCATGAAGCCCAAGCTTCTTCTTATGGATGAAGCGATGGCGGGAATGCACCCGAATGACATTGACCAGATGGTCGCGTTTATCAAACGTATTGCGCAAGAAGAAAAAATTGCCATAGTCTCCATGGTGGAGCATGTCATGCGGGCCGTTGTAGGCATGGCGGAAAGGGTCATCGTGCTGCATCAGGGCTCTAAAATAGTAGATGCTCCTACAAAAGAAGCACTTGAAAATCCAAAAGTTGTTGAGGTGTACTTAGGTCATCCACCGGAGGGATAAAGATGTTAACAGTTCAAGACCTCGAGTCAGGTTACGGTTCCATGCAGGTTTTGTGGAAACCGAGCCTTCAAGTCCAAAAAGGAACGATAACCTCACTCCTTGGACCGAATGGGGTCGGCAAGAGTACTTTCCTTTCCACTGTCTTTGGTTCCGTAGAACCGTGGGGCGGTACCATAACTTACAAAGAAGAAGATGTCACCCACATGCCCACCCATAAAAAAGTTGATATGGGTGTAGCCCTGGTTCCGGAAGGTAAACACCTTTTTCCCGAAATGACTGTCTATGAGAATCTGGCTATGGGCGCCTACCCGAAAAAGGCCCTGCAATACAAAGAAGAATCTTTGGGGCTCGTATATTCATTGTTTCCCAGGCTTAAAGAGAGAAATAAACAATTGGCCGGTTCGCTCAGTG
>CAZIXY010000180.1:0-6785 GCA_964543315.1 uncultured Desulfobacteraceae bacterium
TGGAGCCTATATTTTTCATGGCACCGCTCAACGTAATCGGAGAGTTGGCCAAGGTAGTTTCAATCTCATTTCGTTTATACGGGAACATTTTGGGTGGAGCCATTATTATCCTTGTTGTGTCTCATTTGATTTATAGCCTGGTTCTCCCGCCTTTTCTGATATGCTTTTTCAGCCTTTTTGTGGGAACTATCCAGGCCTTTGTTTTTACAATGTTGACGCTTGTTTATATATCAGTTCAGGTAAAGTGATTATGGCATTTGACTTACCAACAACCATAAAGCTGGCTTCTTATGTCGGCGCAGGCTTTTGTATAGGGCTCGGCGCTATCGGAGCCGCCTTGGGTGAAGGTTTCACCGCCGGCCTGGCGAATCAGGCCCTTAGCAGGAAACCCGATAGGTCCGGGGATATTTTGAAAAACATGCTTGTCGGCCAGGCAATTGCTGAATCCGCGGCCATATTCGCGCTCGTCATTGCCATCCTGCTTCTTTTTATGGATATGTCTTCCTCGGGAAGCATTCTGAAGGCTGCGGCCCTGTTGGGAGCAGGGCTCAGCATGGGATTTGGCGCTATAGGGTCTGGAATAGGATCAGGCTTTCCAGGAGGCGAGGCGTGCCTCGGTATAGGCAGGCAGCCGGCTGTGACAGGGCGCCTGACTACTAATATGCTCATTGGATCGGCAGTCTGTCAGACACCGGCTATATTTGCCATGGTTGTGGCCCTTATGCTCATGTTCATGGAATTCGGGGCTCTTCCCGTATCGCCTACATGGGCGGCATTGTTAGGGGCAGGTATCAGTACGGGATTGGCAGCCATTGGTTCTGGGGCGGGGGGAGGCCTGGCGGCGGGTGCAAGTTGTTCTGGTATTGCAAGAAATCCTGATAGTGTTGGACAGGTAACCACAACAATGTTGGTCGGTCAGGCTGTATCCCAAACCCCGTCCATTTTCGGCCTACTGGTGAGTTTTGTTCTGATGTTCAAGGCCTTTCCCCAGACGACTTCTCTGGCCCCGGCAATGGCACTTCTCGGTGCCGGAATCAGCATGGGCTTTGGCGGAATAGGCCCGGGTATCGGAAACGGTCTCACGGCAGAAGGTGCAGTGAAATGGGTGGCGAGAAACATGGAAGCAGCAGGCGCATTAACAAGGACCATGCTCGTCGGCCAGGCGGTCTCGCAGTCGACGGCGATTTATGCAATGGTCGTGAGTCTTGTTCTTATTTTTGTTGTTTAGCGGAGACTACCCACGTAGTCAGGCTATAACCTGAACAACCTTTAGGAATTACGTTTTGCACTACCAATATTAATTGAGTAATTGGAAAAACCAGGAGGGAAAAATGGATATTAGCGGTCCAGATCTTATCAAGGCAGCGGCATTTTTAGGAGCCGGAATCGCCATGGGTATTGGGGCTATAGGCCCGGGAGTCGGAGAAGGCTTTGCAGCAGGCAAGGCATGCGAGGCAATCGGGAAAAAACCGGAGGAGGCGGGCCTTCTTACCAGAACAATGCTCGTGGGTCAGGCCGTATCCGAATCTACGGGGATTTATTCGTTAGTGGTGGCTTTACTCCTTTTGTTTGTGGTCTAAATAATCCGGACGGGATTGAATCATGATAAGTATCAACGCAACCTTACTTGCCCAGGTGATACATTTCTTGATTTTGATGTTTATTCTAAACCGCCTCATGTTTCAGCCTTTGCTGAAACTGATAAGGGAGAGGAAAGAATATACTGATGAAACAAGTAACCGGATAAAAAGCATTGAAAACGATACCGAAAGACTGAGGCAGGAGTTCATATCAAAGGAAAACGATGCAAGAAAGAATGCCACAGAGGAGCGAGCCGAATATCGAGGCGCCGGGATAGTAGAGGGCTCGGAGCTGATTGAAGAATCCCGTAAGCAGGTTGCGGCTATAAAGAAAAAAGCGGATAAGGAAATTGAGGCAGAGATTAATAAAACGCAATCATTGCTCCACGACGAAGCAGCAGCACTGGCAGGGGATATAACTGAAAGGGTTGTCGGCAGGAGGATTTCTGCATGAGAAGATCATACGGAAAATTTCTGTATGTGACCGTCCTGGTTTCCAGTATGTGTTTATCTGTGTTTATTTTCTGTCCTGATGCCTTTGCAGCGGAAAAATTGAGTTCCGGTCGAAGGCTATGGGACAATATCATGCTGTGGGTTAATTTTGGGATTTTGGTTTTCTTTTTCCTCAAATATGCGAGAAAACCTTTAATGGATTTTCTGAGAGGCATTCGGGAAAAGATCAAAAAAGACCTTGATGCGATTGAAACGCAGTTTAAGGATGCGGAATCCCAAATGAATGCTGAGTCAGCAAAAATTGAGGAAATCGAAAAGCATATAGAAACATTAAGGCAAAATATTATTGAATTGGGAAAAAAGGAAAAGGCGAGGATTATAGAGCAGGCGAAAAAAACTGCCAAGAGAATGATTAAGGATGCCGAAGCCTACTCCGGATATCAGTTGGCAAAGGCCAGAAAAGAGATATCGGATGAGATGGTTGATATTGCTATTTCTATGGTGAAAGAAAGACTGGTCAGGGGTATATCCGAACAGGATAATGAAAAAATAATTAACCAGTTTTTAGTGAATCTGAGTACTTCAAAACAGCAAATCGAATAAAAACTCCGGTAACAAAGCACGTCTATAATTATTTTTTATAAGTTTTCGTTGTTTTTTCTGAGGTGCCCACCTGGCAACTGCTCCTCAATCACGTTGAAATTCCCAATTTTGGAAGTATAAACGCCTGCAAAAGAAACCAGGCTACAATAATCAATATTGGTATCCAGATATTCATCCGTTTTTCCCTTCCGTTCATATTTGTATGCTTCAAATTATCAGCCTGTTTCATGCTTGCAAAGACTGTTTTGTATGGGATGCGACAGGAATGGTTGGTGATGTTTAATATGGCACCCGGCCATATGCATCATGCGGCTCAGGAGAAACCGCCCGATGAAGAACAGGACGACGCACCGGCGAGACTCCCTAGTCCACCTCCCGAATTTGAAGTTCCTGAAGAAAAGGTTGACATCATTTTTTCCGCTTTCTCTTTTCCACATGAAGGGCACGTTGCGTGTTCTTCGTCGTCACTGCGCAAGCACAGGTATTCAAAAGTTTTTCCACAGTTTTTACATTTGAATTCATAAATGGGCATATATTCCTCCCTCAGCTCAAAGAGACAATACACTACTTTTTTTAAAAAAGCGGTGGTAAATTCGTTTATTTTCTAAATGTCTCCATATCTTTTTTAAGTTAAGTCTTAATGAAAATTTTTCAAATAAAAATGTCAAATAAAAATCATTTCTTCAGCTTTCCCAGTTCCAGGACAATAGTCACAAGGAGTGGTCGTTTGTTGATATCATGGACATCAATATAACGAATGATCCCATTTTTGTCTATTTTAAAGATAGCCCTTTCCGTAATTCCCCCGGAGCGCAAGACTCCATACAACTCAGCGACAGCTCCATGGGGCCAGAAATCGGAAAGCACGGGGGGACCATAGCTTTCCCATCTGATTTGTCCAGGCGTATAAGGTCGGTATGTTATCGGTCGTAATCCCGATCAGGATGGCGTCATTTTTCTCATAGGCCTATTTTTAAGGACACCTCTTTTCTGTTAAAACCCACATATCCCTGAATACAAAAGAAATTATCATAAATCGGTTTGCGTAGTCAATGAGGTAATGAATAAGCCCTGTGATTTCAATATTTTTCAAGCAATAAGATGTTTCAGAGATGGTAGCTCTAAGCGTATTCAACAATTAAGGAGTGTTTTCATATGGCGCTTATTTGTCTTGTGAGTATCGAACTGGAGAGTTTTAATCAGTAATTCAATAGGCCGGGCAAAAACAGGCTTAATGCGGGCCAATAGGTAATAAAGGCCAGGCTTAGGAGTAGCAGAAGCAGAAAGGGCAGGGTCGCTTTGTAGATTTGTAGCACCGGCCGATCGAATCTGGAACTCGCGATAAAAAGGTTGAGCCCAACGGGCGGTGTGTTGTAACCGATTCCCAGGTTGGCAAGAAAGATGACCCCAAGATGGACAGGATCGATTCCAAACCGGGAAGCAAGGGGTATGATAAGGGGGACGACTACCAGGATAGCACTGAAAATGTCCATCATGCAACCGACAAGAATCAGAAAAAAGTTGAGGACGATCAAAAAAGCGATCTTGTTTTCAACCATTCCTTCCATAAGTCTTAGGATTTTCATGGGGATGAAGGCGTCCACTAGGTAGTTGGTAAGGCCCAACGCGGCGCCGAGGATGATCATAATACCCCCGACCATCTTTGTGCTTTCCTTCATGACTCGCGGCAGGTCCCCGGTCAGGTTCAACTCGCGAAAGATAATAATCTTGACAAAAAGGACATAGACCACCGTAAGGGCCGCCGTTTCCGTGGCCGTACTGAAACCGGAGTATATGCCTGCGATGATAAAAAAGGGGATCGGCAGTTCCCATGCGGCTCCCTTGATGGCTGAAATAAATTCCCGGCTCGAGAAGGAGGGTCTTTCGAGTTTCCATTTTCTGCCCATATATATTGAAAAAAGGCAGGGAGTCCCGACCATTAGAATGCCCGGCAAGAGGCCCGCCATAAAAAGTTTTTCAATGCTTGTCCCTGAAACAAAACCGTAAAGTATTATCGGTAGGCTTGGAGGAAAATGAAGCCCGAGACTGCCGGAGGTTGTCATTAAGCCGAGAGAAAAGTTCTCGTCATACTTCTCGGATATAAGCGCAGGAAAGAGCAGTCCCCCAAGGGCGATAATGGTGATCCCGGTTGCCCCGGTTATAGCGGTAAAAAATGCACAGGACACCAGAGAAACAACACCGAGACCGCCCGGTATCCATCCTAAGAGACTCCTTGAGAATCGAACCAGACGGCGAGAGGTACCGCCCTCAGCCAGAAGATAGCCTGCAAAGGTAAAAAGAGGAATAGCCAGTAATACCGGGGAATTGGCCAGTCGAAAGATCTCAATCGGTATTGCGCAAAGATCAACCTGGCTTACGTGAAGCCCCATCATGGCTGAGGCCAGGATGCCGATAAAAAGAGGCAGGCCCGCTATGACAAGGATGACAAGTAATATGATGAGCGCAAGGATCAATTTGTCAGCCCTCTGCCTATCTCAAGGCCCTGGGTAATCGCCCTTAGCAAAAAACGGAAAAGGATAACGGCAAAACCTGCCGGAAGTATCAGCTGGCATACCCAGCTGGGAAGATGCAGAAACATGTTTTCTCCAAATGTCATTTCCATTTTAATATATTCAATGCACACTTTGAGCATTATGGCGGATATGAGCACGCAAACGAGAGATAATACGAATTCCCGCACCGGAAGCCATTTTGGCGGAATAAGGGTGGATAAGAGATCAATCCTGATATGTTTGTTTTCTTCGGTCAGGAGAGAAGCGCCCAGAAATGTCAACCACAGCACCAGAAGTCTGACAAAAGGCTCAGACCAATCCAATTGACCCATTAGGGAGTTGGCCCACGTAAAATGCGCATGCGTGTATAGACCTCTGAGAACGACCTGGATGAAGGTGAGGATGACCATAATCGAGAGAAATGCGATAATCAACCAGCCCTCAAATTTTATAAGTGTCTTATCAATCCATTTAAGGAATTTCATTGCACTATCGGTCTGAAAATGGAAACTTGAAACTAAAATTTGAAACCAGGAGCCGAAAAAAACCTGATTACAAGGTTTCATTTTCAATTTTTGGAAGCAAAGCGACCTTTTATTGTGGTCTTTTCAGTATGTCATAGACTCGGTCAAGGACGTCTTTTGGATAAATTTTGCCTGTCAGCTTTTGGGCAACCTGGTCGTGAATGCTGTAAAATCGCTTTAACGCATCCCCTGTAGGAGCAGGAAGTACAGTCAGGCCGCTGCTTTCTATTACTTGCACGGCCTCCTTGTTCTGTTTTCTTAGAACAGACGTGAGATCATTCATTGCAGCAACAAAGGAAGTGCTGAGCAACATTGAAAGTTTTCCGGGCATTTTATTGAAGTACTTTGAAGAGATTAGGACTGCGCCGGTTGAATGAACAAGAGGCAAAGCCATCATGTACTTCATAGGAATGTGCCACTGAAGGGCAAGTGCGCCCAGCGGGGGTGCATAGACAGTATCGATCATACCGGTGTTGATAGCCGTTGTGACGTCTGTAATGGCAAGGGGTATAGGGTTGATCCCGGCAGCGGAAAACGTCTCCTTTGCGATAGGGTCGCCGGACCATGTCCATACTTTCAGCGTCGAAAGATCCTGAACGGAACGGATCGGTTTTTTTGAGAAGAGGTGCACATTTCCCACCTCCGCCCAGCTTAGAAGTTCAAAACCTTTTTTTTGGAATGCATCGGCAAAAAAGGGGCGCAACTCCTTATGTACCAGATCTATTTCCCCATAGCTACGGAACAGGAAGGGAAGATCCAGGACCCTGACGGTTTGCAGTATCCGCCCGAACCCGACACCGGAAAATGCCGCACATTGAATCTGGCCGATCCTGATTTTTTTAAGGACGTCAAGCTCGTCCCCTGCAATTCCGCCGGCATAAACACGGAACCCGATTTGTCCGGCGCTTTCCTTCCTGATCCGTTTATCAAGGTTTTTAAGGTGTTTTATCCAGGTAGAACCTTCCGGTGCCACAGTGGCAAATTTAATGGCGTATTGTGGTGCCGCAAAAGCGTTTTGGGAGCTGATTGCATGACAGGTTGCCCATATTCCGAGGGCACAAAACAATAATATGGCATTTTTGCGTCTTAACAAATTTGATAACCTCGTAAAA
>CAZIXY010000181.1:0-6774 GCA_964543315.1 uncultured Desulfobacteraceae bacterium
ATAACCTCGTAAAAAGTCGCGTTACGCCTTTTTACTCGGCGGGGAAGGGCTTCCTGTCTGTCAACTCCATATCTAAACAGTTTCGCAATACTCATTTGCCGGATGATCACAAATTTATAGCCCGATCCAGACAATTTATATGGGAAGATCTATGTTCTGCGTTTTTCAATCACACTCATTTATGATACAAGACATTGAGGTGCCATGAATAGATTTTGGAATAAGGGCTATGATATCCAACCAAAAAAATTTCAGACTCTCAGTTATGAAGAAAAGACCTTGTATCGCCGTCATAGTGCTTTTTGTCATCTTTACGCCACGCCTGTTTGCTGCTGAAATCCACTGCCTTAAAAACAATAATGTGGAGGTATTTTTCGAGCCTTCCCTGGAAGCGGCGGCAAAAGAAATGGCGGCGATATATCCTGAGGTCAAGACCCGGCTTGAAAATTCCCTTGGATGGGATCTAAACCTAACGCCGTCTTTGCTACTCTTTAAGGACACTGAAAATTTTCAAAGGATAGCCGAGAGCCCGCTCACCATTGCCTTTGCCGTACCGGCAAAAAATCTCATTGTGATTGACTATTCTAGAACGAACATTGACCCCTTTACCCTTGAAAACACCCTGAAACACGAACTTTGTCATCTTCTGCTACATCATCATATAAGGGTTCCTGTCCTGCCCAGATGGTTGGATGAGGGTGTTTGCCAATGGCTAAGCGATGGTGTCGGTGATATCCTCATGGATCAGAAAAAATCTTTTCTAAACAAAGCGGCCCTTTCAAGGAGATTCATCCCACTGAAAGCGCTCGAAAGGTCTTTCCCTCAAAAGGAAAACTCTCTTATATTGGCATATGAGGAAAGCAAAAGTTTTGTGGCCCATATCGCTTCTGAATTCGGCAGAGCAGGTATCCTGAGAATTCTGAATCATATGAAACAAGGCCAGGATGCGGACATGGCCATTTTGAAAGCCCTGTGTATATCGTCTCAGGTGCTTGAAAAGGAATGGCAGGATTCCCTTAGAACGAGGATAAAATGGTTCGCCCATTTCAGCTACCATCTCTATGATATCCTTTTTGCCCTCATGGGCCTGATAACCCTATTGGCATTCATACGGCTCATCATTAAAAAGAGGGCCCTAAAAAATGAGGATGATGATGAAACCCATTTTGTTGCTTGACAAAAACAAATCGATTTCGGAAAAACAAGATGTCTCAGATGAATAAGCGTTAATCTCTATACTTCCGGAGGACCAGCCAAATGGAATTTCCATACCTGTTTTCACCTATAAAAATCAATAACATGGAGATCAAAAACCGGATTGTCATGACTGCAATGCATCTGGGTTATACCCCTGAAGGAGAGGTTACCGACCGCCTGATAGATTTTTATACCCAGAGGGCCAAGGGCGGTGTGGGTTTTATTATTGTGGGCGGATGTTCCATCGACGAATACGGCGGCATGTTGAGCATGATAAGTATCCGTGATGACAATTATATCCCGGGGCTTAAAAGGCTGACGGAATCCGTTCAGAATGCCGGGGCAAAGATCGCCGCCCAGCTCTATCAGGCAGGGCGTTACACCCATTCGGCTATGATCGGTGGGCGCCAACCCTTTTCCGCGTCCGCCGTCCGCTCGAAACTGACCGGTGAAATACCGCGCCCCCTTGAACTGGAAGAAATTCCCGGGGTACAGGACAAATTTGCAGAGGCGGCGGTTCGCGCACAACACTCCGGATTTGATGCGGTTGAGATTTTGGCCAGCGCGGGATATCTCATCTCCCAGTTTCTCTCTCCCGTGACCAATCTGCGAGAGGATAAATACGGCGGTTCACTGGAAAACCGGATGCGTTTCGGACTGGAAGTGTTCGAAAAGGTAAGGAAAGCGGTAGGCCCTGATTATCCTGTGATAATAAGGCTGGCTGGCAATGATTTTATGGAAGGCGGAAATACGAACAAGGAATCAAAGATCTTTGCCTCTGAAGTTGAAAAGCTGGGAGTCGATCTTTTCAATATCACCGGCGGCTGGCACGAGACACGCATCCCGCAGTTGACCATGTCTGTTCCCCGGCAGGCCTATGTCTATCTGGCACAGGGTATCAAGTCGGCCGTTTCCGTCCCGGTGCTCGCCAGCAACCGGATCAACGATCCTCACACAGGCGAGGACATTTTGAGAAACGGCCAGGCGGATATGGTGACTATGGCCAGGGCACTTATTGCTGATCCGGAACTTCCCAATAAGGCCAGAGATGGAAAATCTGATCTCATTTATCACTGTATTGCCTGCAACCAGGGGTGTTTTGACAGCGTTTTTCAAATGATGCCCGTGACCTGCACCGTCAATCCCAGGGCCGGCATGGAAGGTGAATTAAAGTCCGTCCCAGCAGCCGAACCGAAAAAGGTGCTTGTCATCGGCGGCGGCCCCGCCGGCATGAAGGCCGCTTGTACCGCGGCAGGGCGTGGGCACGAGGTTATACTTATTGAAAAAAAACGCGTTTTGGGCGGGCAAATGCTCCTAAACCGTCTCCTCCCCCAGAGACACGAGATGGCCACGGCACCCGCCGACCTTGAAAGCAACCTGAGGGCCCTTAATGTTGAAATCCATCTCGATAAAGAGGCCGATGTTGCGCTCGTGAAGGATATGGCACCGGATGCGGTTATCGTAGCAACCGGAGCGACACCAATCAAACCGCCCATCTCGGGCATCGACGGACCAAATGTGGTCCAGTCATGGGATGTGCTCTCGGGTGGTGTGGGGGTGGGAGAAAATGTGGTCATATTGGGCGGGAATGCCGTCGGCCTGGAAACGGCTCTCTATCTGGCCAACCAGGGAACTCTTTCGCCGGATGTCCTGCATTTTCTCATGGCCAACCATGCAGAATCCCTGGAGACCCTGACGGAACTGCTGAACAAGGGCAACAAATCCGTCACCGTGGTTGAAATGATCAAAAAGGCAGGCGTCGATATCGGGTTGACGACGCGCTGGACAATTATGGCCGAATTGAAGCGTCTCGGGGTCGTCGTCATGACAGGAACAAAGGCCACAGGAGTCAGGCCCGATGGTCTGGAAATTGAAAGAGAGGACGGCTCCGGTTTTCTACCGGCGGATACCATTGTGCTTGCGGCCGGTTCGAGGTCCGAGAGCAGTCTTGCTGACGATCTTGAAAAGGTTGTTCCCGAAATTTACACGATTGGGGATGCCGGGAACCCGAGAAAGGCCCTGGATGCAATCCGGGAAGGGTATCTCACTGGTCTGAAGATATGAGAGTTCCGAATCCAAAGGATTTTTTCCATTTGCCCGAAAACAGCGGCCAACTGTCAACGGAAACACAATATGAAAATCGGTGTCATTTCCGACACACATCTTGAGCGCCCAACCCCTTTACTCAGAATTGTTGCCGACAAAGTCTTCAAGGATGTGGATAGGATATTCCATGCCGGTGACATACACGCACCCGAGGTGCTTGAAGCATTTAAAGGAAAACAATGCCATATTGTGGCTGGTAATCGCGACCAGGCAACCATTAAAGAAAATTTCCCCGTAAAAGAATTGATAGTTATTGAGGGATTCAGGATAGGCCTGACCCATGGATGGGGGTTCCCTTTCGGGCTCGAAAAAAGGGCCGCGTCTCTTTTTGAGGATATTGACTGTCTTGTCTTCGGTCATAGCCACTGGCCCGCAAACCATCGCAGGGGCGGGCTTCTCTTTTTCAATCCCGGTGCTTTCACCGGTGGAATTTTTTCGCTCTGGCGAAAGACTGTCGGGATTCTAAACTTGATAACCTCGTAAAAAGGCAGAGTGGGATTCCTTTCAGTCCCAAAAGGATTATGTTGACTGGAGTATGGAATGGATTGGGCAAGCACATCGAGTTCTTGACCCACATGGTAGTTTGTACATTTGTGAATTTTCCGAAATTCTTGCGGATATTAAATGGGCTGCCAGTCATCTTTTTAAGGGGTGTAAATGGTTGGTCTGGTATTATAGGAATAAGGCGAATTTGAGCAATGACTGGGGTCGATCTCACGAAAGTCTATTGCATTTCAGAAAAAGCAAGAAACATACATTCAATGTTGATAATGTAAGAATTTCATATAATGCACACACCCTCAAGTATCCTAAACATCCGCAAGCTGAAACGTCACAATACGGCAATGGAAAACAGCATCTATGGACCCCGCATCCAAAAGGGGCTAAGCCGAAAGACGTGTTTGAAATTCCCACGTTGTCGAATAGCTCTTGGGAGCGTATGCCCCATCCTACACAGAAACCTGTTGAGTTAGTAAAGAAATGCATTTTGGCTTCTTCAAATGCTGGCGATACTGTTGTTGATCCATTCGGTGGTTCAGGGACGACTTACGCGGTTGCAGAGGCATTCAATAGGAAATGGTTAGGAAGTGAGCTAAATGCCAGTTATTGTGAAATTATACGGGCGCGATTAAAAAATAAGGCGCACATCCACCGAATTGCAAAGGGTGTGGATGAATATGAAGCAGTGAAGCGGAGGATAAAATTAAGAGGATAGCAATTGTGAAATATCTTGGGTTATAAATTTCGAGAAGGGAAAAACGTGATCGTTGTAAGGGGATTGTTTTTCGGCCATCCTTTATCTTGTCCAAGATTTGAATGAATTTCTCCGATTCACTTTGAAATCCGTCTACATCGTAAATGAAAAGGTCATTCCGAATGGGGCGAACAAATTTCTTTGACTCTCCAACCTCACATGACAATAACGTATAGCCTCTTACTTCGTGCCTCCCAGAAATGACGCTCGGCAAATAATTGAGCACTGTTTTCGTCACACCCACAAACTCATCTAAAGCTTGCTTCGGTATCTCCAAATCTTTGATCAATGGATTCCTTAACGGATTCCTTCTTATCACCTGTTTTAAAGAGAGATGGGTACCACACTCTTCAATTTACGCAAGATATGGCTGTATGGCAAGCCATATTTCCATAATGCAGATCCCCGGCAAAAGGCTCCTCCATTTAAAAAATCCCGATTTTTGACCTAAGTCAAGGACTCCCTTTTAAAAATACCTATGATAAGAACCATTATAAATTAGAAGAGGTCTTATGCCAAAATGGAGTAAACAAGCAAACGAGGCACTATCCAGAGTTCCTTTCTTTGTCAGGAAACGGGTAAGAAAACGGGTGGAAGAAGAGGCCACAGGTGTTGGGGCCGATGAAGTGACCATCGAACATGTTCGGACCTGTCAGAAGCGTTTTCTTAACCGGATGGAGGATGAGGTCAAAGGTTTTCAGGTAGAGACCTGTTTCGGCCCGACCGGTTGTCCCAACAGGGCTGTAATCTCCGATGGTCTGCCACAAAAATTGGAAAAAAAGCTCCTGAAAAGAAATTTGAAGGGGTTTTTGAAAAAGCGAGTCAACGGCCCCTTAAAGATGCATCACGAGTTTCGCATCTCTGTTTCCGATTGTCCAAATGCATGTTCCCGTCCCCAAATCTTTGATGTAGGGCTTATCGGGGCTTGCAGGCCTGAAATCTCGATTGAGCCTTGCACGCAGTGCGGGGCCTGTGTGGAAGTATGCAGGGAAAACGCAATATCTCTTGAAAACGATGTCCCCTTTGTAGATGACGAAAAATGCCTTTACTGCGGTCAGTGCATACGCGTATGCCCTACAGGCACCCTGCAGGAGGGCGCCAAGGGTTATCGGATTCTGGTGGGAGGAAAGCTGGGACGACACCCGAGATTGGCTGATGAATTACCAGGGATTTTTAAAGTTGAGGATATCCCGGAACAGATAGATCGTTGTCTCGACTACTACCAGCAATACTGCTTAAAGGGCGAGCGGTTTGGCGAAATATTAGAACTTAGAGGCTTAAATGGACTGGTGGACTATCATTGTGAAACAAAAAAATCGCCTTCTTGACTTATTAGGTCAAGGAAATGTTTTTCTCGGTATGCCAGAGGTATAAGCCATAGCAATATTCTCACTTAAAAAGGGAGGTTAAATTACGATGACTGAATGGGAAAATAAAAAGGATTCATTTAAAGTAGTGGATGTGAGAAAGTTAACCGGTAATTTCTTGCCAGGTCTTCTCAATAAGGCGGGACAGCTTGAAGTGGGAGAGGGGATATGTGTGGTTCAGAGTTTTGAACCTATTCCGCTTTATTCCGCCATGGCTGATCTCGGTTTTGAGCATCTTACCGAGAAGGCTTCGGACAGCGAGTATCGCGTTTATTTTTACAGGATTGAGAAGAAGGAGGCCGCTTTTACGGGCGTAGGGAATATGCCCTTAAAACCGACCGCTATCATAAATTTTAAAAAGATCGACAATTTATTAGCTGACATCGTAGTAAATTTCTGGAATTTGACATGGGGCAAAGAAACGCCCGCAATTGATCAAAAGACGAAATTGCTCCTGTCATTATCGAATGGAGTAGGCGCGGGCAGATACCGCCAGGCGACCCGTGAACTGGTGAAGGCATATGCATTGGGTGTTACTGTTGCTGAACTGGACGAACTTTTTTCAATGTTTGTCTGGAATGGGGGAGTAGGGACCTTTGCTTCGGAGATAGGCCCTTCATCATTATTTGGGGCCTACCAGCTCATAAAGACACTTGACGACAAAGGGAAGACACGAGAAGAGGTGATGAGTGAAGTTATGGAAAAATTTGGCGAAAAAAACCCGGAGGTTAACGTGATGCCAACGTAAGATAACCTAAGCCGGATAAACCGGAAAAGTTACAAATGAGCTAAAGTTGACGGACTCGTAAAAAGTCCGGCAATCCCGCAAAGCGGGAGGATGAGGGTGGA
>CAZIXY010000182.1:0-6757 GCA_964543315.1 uncultured Desulfobacteraceae bacterium
ACGGCAATCCTTTTACAATTTCTAGTCCTGGCCGCCCAGCAGTAACAAGAGGACCCCGGGCAGAACATTGTTTTTAGCCTCGTACCGCACGCCTATGGCATCCAGGTCAAAACCCGCGCTGCCGACTGTCGGGTAAGGATCGTAGATGGGGCCGTTCTCACCCCACCCCGGCGGGCGATTCTCCATGTATGTTCCGTTTCCAATGATGTCCACAATCCTGACATAATAGATACGATTAAGATTCACTTGACCCGAGGTTACCTCGGTTTTATATGAAAGATCAGAAAGATCAAAAGGCGTCCCCTTACCCTGTTTGTATTTACCTGCCAGACCATGAATTTCCGTGTAATCAACAGAATTCGTTACCGGTTCCTGTGTCAGTGAGACATTGTCAAAACGCACAAAAATAATTCCATCTGTGGACACTTCCACCCAACCCAATTCCAGAAAAGTATCATTGAAGGCATTCTCAAAGACAGCAAAGTCCCAACCGTCCCCATTGCTGATTCCGTTTTCAAAAATCATGGTGATCCGTCCGCCGCGACCCAGGCAGACGATATCATATGAGTCACCCACAGCCGGCCCGAGGGCCTTTTCCGGTGTCTGCCATTCGGCGTCCACATGGCTCCCGACAGTATAATCCTCCCAACCCATGGCCCATGCAATGATATCAGGGCTATTCATGTCGACCGGATAAAAGGGTTCATACTCACTTCCGGGAACAAACGGCCCTGCCGCTGATACAACGGAAGGCACCACTAAAATTGTTATAAAAAACCAAAAAAATACTATAACGAGTGAAATCCTCTTCAACCGTTTCACCTGATCGTGTAGTTTGTGATCTGTCTCTTCCCCTTCCGGTTGAGCTTCAGGGAAAAGCCATCTCCCGATTCAATTTTCCTGTACACGTCCGACACCTCTTTGGCAATACCGCCGGCATTCCTGTCAACACCTAACAGAATATCTTCAATGCCGGACCCTATCTCATCAAATGAGATATCCAAAGGAACTGATTTCAGTCCATCATACAGTGCGGCGAGCCTTGCCGGGTTTTCAATGACAGCTCCATTGATCTCCTGGATAATGTCACCGCTCTTTAACCCGTATTTGTCAAATATGGACCCTTGCCGGATACCCACAAGCTGCAACCCCCGAGATCTACTGTCAAAAATAACAGGCCGTATGCGCACATTGGACATGAGGCCCTTGACATCCTTAAATGCCTTTTCCAGATCTTCGCGTGCCACTGTAACAGACACACTCTCTATATCGGATTCCTTTGCCGCATATTCTCCCTGCGCTTCTGATGGGGATCTGCCCTCTATTGTCAGGACCTCGTCCCGGCTCCCAAACCGGATTACAACCTTTTCCTTCAGTATCTTTTTTATAATGCCACCATGAATTAAATCCCCGATTCTGTATAACCCCTGCCTCTGAATCTCCCTGTCTTCAATAACGGCAAGGGCATTTTCCTGGCCGCCATCCACTGTACCTCGTAAGGCCAGCTTATCAAGTGCCGGATCAGGACGATCAATTTTCTCCTTTTCCGGCCTTTTATGGGAGGTCTTTAAATCGACAGGAATTTCTCCATATCTCTCTCTATCACTTTCCATCCGTGATTCTGCTAAAGAGGGCTTTTTCTGGTTTTCCACAGCCACCGGGGACATCTTGACCGGAGGCTGCACATTATCTTCACTCAGTCTTAGCCGGACGACCTTATAGAAGGTGCTAACTCCGACAAATATCACCACGGATATTACAAGAAGTTTGAGAACAATATGGTATGACTTTGACACGCTATTCCACCTAAGATGATGAAAATATCAGTTTAGGCTTGCTTATCACCCCTTCAACCTGGAAGGCAAGGCGTTTCTGCCCGAACAGCTCTAATTCGCCTTTTAGACCGAGCCGGCTTTTGGCAAATTCTCTTTCCAGGTTAATGTTTCCTCTTAGAGTTATGTTCATCTGCCTGGATCTCAAGCAAAATCGAGTCACATTAATTTTTTGATCTTCAATAAGCATCTCTGTTTCCAGATCGCGTATGTCAATAAATCTGGAATTTAAGACAGGCCCGGAAAATGTCACACCACCATCCCTCAGCCTGAAGTCGGCTCTGCCCGAACCATCTGTTAATAATCCGGATGTTGTATGGTAACGGATGTCACCGTCCAGGGTTCCTTCAACTGAACGGCCTAGCAGAACCGTATGATATTTATTCTCGCCAATATGGATATTTCTTAGTTCTATCTCCCCGTCAAAAGGCCCACCCAATCCACCTTCCCTGAAATTAACACGTCCCTTGATATCCCCGCTGTAAGCCCTGCATTCAAACCTAAAATCGAATCGCCTCTGCAATAGGGCCCATATCCGTGGTTTTATAGTAATGCGTTCGCAAGAAAAAAGCGCTGTGTCCGGGTTGTCCTTTAAAAAGAGTTCTGCTCCGAATGACTCAAACCCTAAAGGCAGGCAGGGCCTTGTCGGTTCAATGGCCAAGACGAGGCGGGAATCAATCCTTTTTGCATTTGCCTGGAGATAATTATGCAGATCCTTTGAAGGAAAAAGCCAGTACAGTAAAGCGATTGTTAAGAGAACGGCATATATAAAAAATCCGAGCCCTCTTAGTAAGGTTGATTGAATATAGCGAAATCTCATCTCCTCGCCCCGGGAATTCCCTGCTTTTTTAGGCACTGATTAGTAAAGCCATGAATAATCCATGCGACCGGGCCAATCCCGGTTTATTGAAATTGGGCCGGAAATTCACATTCAGCGTTTTCTCCGGAAAAGCCGTACAACCGGAAAAATACCTGCAATCAATATTGACATAAGAATCAAATAAGAAACATTCCGGTTTAAAAGGCCTGATCCTGAACCAGAGGAACCAATAAAGCAGTTACTGCTACCCCCACCACCGGTTATTGACTCTATTACAATCCAGAGCCTGTGAAAACTGATTGCGCCAGACCAGTCTGACGATTTCTGTTCGCAGACATACAGGCTTTCGCCATCAAAGACAATACCCTGGGCATCCTCATCAGCAGCACCAACCGCTGTTTTGGTATTACCATCAATAGAGTAAATAGTGTTTCCACTGCCAGCCGTGGCATAAATGATATTGCTGTAGCCCCAGCAAGCCCCGGCAAGACCACCATCAAATGTAATATAATCCTGTGTATCGACAGTTCCTGTTGTAGAATCTACGACATGGAAATACCCATCACCACCCCAGACCGATTCTCCGTAAAGTAGTTTTTCTTGCTCTTTAAAAATGATCGGCCCGTTGCCACCTCCGTTCGGCTGGGCAAATACAGCCCTCTGGGTGGCGGCAGTGAATGTACCGTTAACTTCATATAGATACATGTTATTGGGGGCGCCAAAATCTGCCGAAGCAAACCAGATGACGTCCGTCCATGGGTTTTGAGTAAAAGAGTAGATGCTGCCGTCGCATGCCGTGTCAAAAGACTCGTAAGCAGCAGGCCAGGCATTGGTTAACAAGAGACGGTATATTTGCTTAGTGTCACCGTTGTCATGAAAGTATAGATAATCATCGCTGGAGACCAGGAACCCGGTAACATTTCCCCATGCACCGCCAAGTCCGCTTGTGTCGGAAACTAAGGTGCCGGCCCCGGTATCTAAATCATAGGCATAAATCATCTTATCGTCTCCACAATAAATCAATTGATTGTCGTAATAGCCAATAGATCCGCTCCAGGTAAATACCGCAGGAACCGGATCAGCCAGGGCCTCGGCATTATAAGGACTCTGCGGGGTTATTGCCGCATAAACTGGGTTTGCCAGCAGAAAAATCAAAACGACACTCAAACCTGTCCACATTAATTTGTAAGTTGAATGACTCCTCTTCATAATACTACCTCCCTTTTTGTATAAGTTAGTTCAAACTATTTATCTCTGCTCCTCTTTAGGAGAATCCTAAAAAAAACAGGTCCTCCTATTATGGCTGTTATGATCCCCACAGGCATCTCCGTGGGCGCTACAACAGTACGCGCAAAGAGATCGCACACAGTCAAAAAGGCCCCTCCAAGGCAGAATGACGCCGGAAGAACAACACGATGGTCTACACCGGATAGACGCCTTACAGCATGCGGAATAATGAGCCCTACAAAACCAATAGGACCAGATAGAGAAACCGCTGCCGCAGTCGCAAGCCCTGTCCCAAGGAAGACCTGTTTTTGTACTGCTCCCACATTCACGCCGTGGCCCATTGCCATCTCCTCACCAAATGCAAGCTGGTTAAGCGCATGCCCTTGAAGAAAAAGCAACAAGAGGCCCGGCAGGAGCAATGGGAGGAGGGCAGACAATTCCCGGTAACCCACTATGTCCAGCCCCCCCATCATCCACCGATCCATGGCGACCAGAAGGTGAGGGCTGACAATGTAGCGTACCAGCAGGATTGCGGCTCCGCACAGAATGTTAACGGTCACCCCTGCAAGCAGAATAGTGTTCATAGAGACACCCAAAGGACTGCGGGCAAGCCAGTATATGGCTCCTACACAAAGGATGCATCCCAGAAGGCTGAAGAGCTGTACAGAAGAAAACGGCCCGAAATAAATTGAGAGACCCGGAACAGATATTACAATCACTGCCCCAACAGCCCCTGCCCCGGCTATTCCGAGTATGAAAGGCTCGGCTAAAGGATTGCGCAGTACCACCTGCAACGAGCTGCCTGCCACGGCCAGCGATCCGCCCACAAGAAATGCAAGGAGCACGCGTGGTATACGGTGATAGAAAAAGATATCCGCATCCACATGAGGAATATGGGAAAAAAGGGCATTTGTTACATTGGCAAGCCCCAAACGTTCACTCCCGAAAAAGGGCGCCCCTGCAAGAACAAGTACGGACAACAGGGCATAGCCTGCCATTAATAAAACAAACCTTTTCCCTGTCAGCATGCCGGTCACGATGTTTTTGCCTTCTGGGACTCAAGCCCTGTTCCTGGAAGAGCTATCGGAAGGCCTGTAGTTGGATGTGGAATAACGTCAAGCCCATCGCCATAAGTATCCTTTAATATCTCTTGAGTAAGGATCTCCTTAGGTCTTCCCTCCTCAATGATTTTTCCATCTTTTAGCAAAAGCACACGGTGGCAGTAGAAAGAGGCCAGGTTCAGGTCATGCGTCACAACACCCACCCCCATTCCTCCTGCAACAAGCTCTGTAAGAAGCGTAAAGAACTTTACCTGATGTTGCATGTCCAGGGCGCTTGTGGGTTCATCCAACAGGAGGACCTTTGGTTCCTGTGCTAATACAGAGGCCAAAAGCACGCGCTGGCGTTCTCCTCCGGAAAGATGTGAAAGATGTCGTTCACGGTACTGTTCAACCTCCGCCCTCAGAAGACATTGCCCAACCACATCCATGTCATGCGGGGAGAGAAAACCCGCGCCTGAGAGATGGGGAAATCGTCCCATTGCAACAACTTCCTGTACAGAGTAATCAAAATGGCCAGCGGCATTTTGGGGAAAATAGCCAAGGGTTCGGGCAATTTCCCGCCGTTTCATCTTGGCAATATCCTTCTCTTGAAGAAATACACTGCCTGAATCAGGGGTTATGACGCCCGATGCAATTTTCAAAAGGGTGCTCTTTCCCGAACCATTAGGGCCGATGATCCCTACAATCTCTCCCTTTGTGACAGAAAAAGACATTGAATTGAGCTGCCAGCCACTGCCAGCATACTTGTAGTTAACACCTTGTACGGACAGCATTTTTTCGACCCACAGTTATCTCCGTAATTCCTTATGAAGCGTTTGTGCCAGGCAGCGGGCGGCAGATCCCACGCGGGGACCCGGTACCAAAAGAAAGTCCTCGGTCATGACATAAACACTGTTGTCGGCAACCGCAGGAATTGTGCCAAGCACATTCCATTCGGATATTATCTTTCTCCTTTGAACATCTGTAATATTCTCACCAGGTCGGGTCTCGATAATGATTTCCGGTGCACGCTTGATCAGGCTCTCTTTAGAGGCCTCGGGATACGGTTGTGTGACATCTGCAAATATATTTTCACCTCCTGCGATCTGCAAAATTTCGCTGACAAAACTCGGACCTCCTGCTGTGTAAAGGCTTGCCATGGAACCAGGAGAGCGGCCGAGACATATAAAAACCTTTTTTCTGGAACGGTTAGCGACATTTTTACGAATCTGTTCCAGATCACCACGAATGGCAGCACACAGCTTTTGTGCCCGTTCAGTGCAGTTAAGGACCCTGCCCAACTCGAGAATACCATCGTAAATGGAAGAGAGGCTGTCCATCCTGACGTGCAGGACCGGTATGCCCTTTTTCCGGCAAAACCTGTCCACCTTGTCGTGCTTTCCCTGTACGATAACCAGGTCAGGATGAAGGGCGGTGAGTCTTTCCAGGTTCGGGTTAAAGTATCCGCCGACCCTTGGTAGTTCTTTTGCTTCAGGTGGGTATATGCAGAAATCCGTAACCGCAATCAGACGTTCTCCGCCTCCGAGAGCAAAAATAGTCTCTGTTATGTTTGGTGCCATTGAAACGATACGACGTGCCTTAGTCTCATTTTCATGGGCCTGAGCATGGCTACCTATCAATGCACCTGGAGTTAATGCCTGTCCGCCAGGCCAATTGATGCCTGGGAGTGAAGCAAGTGCAATTAGGCAAAATGTTACCAAAAGGTGATTGACAAATTTTCTTTTTAACATAATGCTCCTATATTTTACTGTTTTTTATTACAAAAAAAATCCCCGGACCGAAAAGATCGATCCGGGGATTTCCCATTTTTATCCTCA
>CAZIXY010000183.1:0-6740 GCA_964543315.1 uncultured Desulfobacteraceae bacterium
ATTAACTGGGGTTTCCCGACCATTGCGGATACGGATATTCCTGAGATCCTGCCTACTGGAATTTGTACTTATGAGCACATTGTATCCAATGTGCCTCATGATGAAATCACCCAGAAATCCATCGAGGTCAGGGGTCTTAAGGTGACCATCTCCGAGATCGACATTCCCCTTGCCTATGGCCCGGCATTTGAGGGCGAGCGGGTCCGCAAGGATGATCTCTATCTTGAAATGGGCGGCAGCAAGACCCAGTGCACGGAGTTGTGCAAGATGGCTGAGATGAATGAAATCGATGATGGGAAGGTAGAGGTTGTCGGCCCCGATGTGACGGATATTAAAAAGGGTGATGTCCTGCCGTTAGGTATCTATGTCCAGGTGGCAGGCCGAGAGATGCAACTGGACTTTGAGCCTATCCTTGAAAGGCAGATTCACCACCTGATCAACTATGCCCAGTATGTTATGCATATCGGTCAGAGGGATATCTCCTGGATCCGGGTGAGTCAGAATGCTATTGAAAAGGGATTTACGCTCAAGGATATCGGCACTATTTTGCACGCCAAACTCCATCAGGACTTCGGGAGCATCCTTGATAAGGTGCAGGTAACCCTGTATACGGAAAAGAAAGATGTGGATAAGCTGACAAAGACGGCCAGAGCGGAATACAAGACAAGGGATGAACGTGTTGAAAATATGACGGATGAGACAACGGATATATTTTACTCATGTACACTCTGCCAGTCCTTTGCCCCGAGTCATGTTTGCGTGGTAAGTCCGGAAAGGACGGGACTTTGCGGCGCCTATAACTGGATGGACTGCAAGGCCTCTTACCAGATCAACCCCACCGGCCCAAATCAGCCTGTAGAAAAAGGAGAGGTCCTTGATCCCGTATTAGGACAATTCAAGGGGGTCAATGATTTTGTATATAAGGCCTCCAGGCAAACCATAGATCATTACAATTTTTACAGTATTGCTACTGATCCCATGACTACGTGCGGTTGCTGCGAGGCCATCGCGGCGGTTCTTCCCGGGTGCAACGGTGTTATGACGGTTCACCGGGATTACAGCGGAATGACCCCATGCGGTATGAAGTTCTCGACTCTGGCAGGTACGGTTGGTGGAGGTCAATCCACGCCGGGTTTTGTGGGTCATGGCAAGTTTAATATTACACAGCGTAAATTTTTGTTAGGTGACGGCGGACTTCTCAGGATGGTCTGGATGCCCAAGTCCCTGAAAGAAGAGATCAAGGAAAGATTGGATAAGAGGGCGGAGGAGATGGGCGTTCCGGATCTTTATGACAAGATAGCCGATGAGACCGTGGGAACGGATGAAGAATCGGTTATGGCCTTTCTCAAGGAAAAGGATCATCCTGCCCTGAAGATGGATCCTATTGTAGGATAAGGAAGTTAACGAACTTTATTTTAGGACGCAGATTAGCGTGGATTGTTGAGATGTTGCTGATCTGTGAATATCTGCTATAATCTGCGTCCACATACTTAGGAGTAAATTATGGGACTAACTGGAATTCAGATTTTTAAGATGTTGCCGAAGACGAATTGCGGTGAGTGTGGTGTTCCTACCTGCCTTGCCTTTGCCATGAACCTGGCATCTGGTAAGGCGGAATTAGATGCATGCCCGTATGTTTCTGATGAGGCTAGGGAGCAGTTAGCCGAGGCATCGGCGCCCCCAATCCGGCCGGTCGCCATCGGGGCAGGAACTCGCGCCTTTAAGGTGGGCGGTGAGACAGTGATGTTCAGGCACGAAAAGACCTTTTACAACCCCACTGCCCTGGCCGTGATGGTTGCTTCTGACATGGATGCGGATACACTGGATAAGAAACTGAAGGAGTGGAATGCATACCAGTTTGAAAGGGTGGGCGTGAACCTGAGACCGGAGTTGGTGGCCCTCAAGGATGTGAACGGGGATAGTGGTGCCTTTGCGGCTCTTGCAAAAAAGATTGCTGAAGAGAGCGAATTTGGTCTGATTCTCATGAGTGACAAAGTGGATGCGATCAAGGCTGCCGTGGAGGTGTGTGCATTCAAAAAGCCACTGATCTATGCAGCCACTTCGGATAATGTCGAAGACATGGGGAACCTGGCCAAAGAGGGTGATTTGCCTTTGGCAGTGAAAGCGGATAGTCTGGATGATCTCATTGCCCTGAGCGATAAGCTGACGGACATGGGTCTTAAGGACCTTGTCCTGGATACCGGATCCAGGGAGATGAAGCAACTCTTTGAGGACCAGGTGGCCATTCGAAGGGCAGCGCTTAAGGATGGAAATAGATCCCTGGGATTTCCGACTATCACTTTTCCCTGTGAAATGGCGAGCAACTTAGATATGGAGACACTGATAGCCTCTTTTTTAATTGCCAAATATGCTGGAATTACGGTGCTTTCCGATTTTTCCGGCGAAAGCCTTTTTCCCTTATTAGTGGAGAGGCTGAACATATTCACGGATCCGCAGCGTCCGATGACCGTCACAGAGGGCATCTACGAGATCGGCGGGCCGGATGAGAATTCTCCGGTACTGGTTACCACCAACTTCTCTCTGACCTACTTCATCGTCAGCGGGGAAATAGAAGGCAGCAGGGTCCCGAGCTGGCTTCTCATTATGGACACGGAGGGCCTTTCCGTTATGACTGCCTGGGCGGCTGGAAAGTTTTCAGGTGATGTCGTGGGCATGTTCGTCAAAAAGTGCGGTATTGGGGATAAGGTCGCCCATAAGAAGATTATTATACCGGGATATGCGGCAGCTATTAGTGGAGAGATGGAAGAGGAACTTCCGGACTGGGAGATCATGATTGGACCCAGGGATGCGTCGTTGATACCCAAGTTTCTTAAGGAGATGGGTTAGATGTTTTTAGATGGCGAAAAGATTTTTATTCACAGACCAACAATGTAAAATGGAGTGTGCCCATGTTATTGATTGGAGAAAGCTTGAATGTGATCAGCAAGGTGATTGGTAAGGCCTTTAAGGAAAAGGACCCAGGACCCATTGCAGAAGAGGCCAAGCGGCAAAAAGAGGCTGGAATGGACTGGATCGATATCAATCTGGGCCCGGCTCGAAAAGGGGGACCGGAATTGATGGAATTTGTGGTAAAGACCGTCCAGGAAGCCATCGGTGATACGCCGCCCCTTTGCCTTGATACGTCCAATATCGAGGCCATGGAAGCGGGGTTGGCGGTGTGTCAGGGAAAGGCCATCATCAACTCGATTATGGTCAGACCGGAGAGGTATGAAAAGATGATACCTCTTGCCGTGAAATACAAGGCCAATATGATCGCCCTGATGTGGGGACCTGAGGGCCTGCCCAGAGACGAAAACGAAAGGGCTGCCTTGGCCGTAGAGCTGGGTTATGCTGCCAATGAGGCGGGAGTTCCTAATGAAGACATGTTTTTTGACGGGATTGTCACGCCGGTGAATATCCAGCAGCCACAGGCCTTGAGCCTTATGGCCTTTCAGGAGATGCTTCAGGATATTGCTCCAGGTGCAAAATCGACTTGCGGTCTTTCCAATATTTCAAACGGCCCACCTGACAAACTTCGGCCGATCTTGAACCAGACCTACATGATCATGTTAGAGCGAACAGGAATGTATTCCTGCATCGCCGATCCTTATGATAAAGGCCTGATAGCCTTGGCAAGAGGAGAGAGGCCTGATATTGTTGAGCTGATTCATAAGGTGATGGATGACGAGCCGGTAGATGACAAGTCCTTACCCGAAGAATCCAATGATGGATGGACCCTGTCCGACTATGTAAAGACAACAAGGGTTATTTTAGGGAAATCGCTGTACTCGGATTCTTGGCTTGATCTGTAATTCCGGTTTATGCCTTATTTCTTGATGCCACTTCGATAACTGTGGAATAGGCTGAGAGAAAAATATGAGGGACTTCCCCATGAAACAGGACTGCATGGGGAGTTCCTCTTTTTTATCCGCCTTTGCAGAAGAATACGGGCTACCCGTTGATGAATGAACAAATGATGGATATGCTGCGGCGAGATTTCGCCCCGAAGCCGAGGCGGATAACCACGCCATAGCCGAAGGCGAAGACGGGTATTGTCATCGCAAAACGTCCTGTTTATCCGTGGGGCTCCATAGTGAGATAGGAGGTGCGCATTATAAATGCAGCTTGGTGGTTGAAAATCTCTTATAGATGCTTAAAATAGACTACTAAATTTTTAAATATTTCAGGGCTCCAAATGAAAAGGGAGCTTGGATAAAAAGGGAGATGGTACCGTGAATATGGATAAGGCGCATAATACTCAGTCAACCCCGGGAGATCTGGAAAGGGCCGAGCAAGACAGGATGATTGAGGCAAATCTGGCCAGGGTGGGACGAAAGATCCTGGTCATGAGCGGGAAAGGCGGGGTTGGTAAGAGCACGGTCGCCAGTTATATTGCGTTACTTTTGAGTGCCAGGGATCATAAGGTCGGGTTACTGGATGTGGATCTCCATGGACCCACGATTCCCCATCTGATGAATGTCCAGGGCGGTCTTGACATGCCGGAGAAAGGTGTGGTAAGGCCATACAGGTTTTCCGAAAAGCTGGGGGTTGTATCGCTGGAAATGGTCATGGGGGATAAGGATTCCGCGGTCATCTGGCGGGGGCCTTTGAAGATAAGTGCGATCCGGCAGTTTATATCCGATATTGAATGGGGTGACTTGGATTTCCTGATCGTTGACTCGCCACCGGGAACCGGAGATGAGCCTCTCACCGTTGCCCAGACCATACCGGACGCCGAGGCCCTGATTGTGACCACGCCACAGGAAGTGAGCCTGGCGGATGTGAGGAAATCCATCAATTTTTGCCGGCAGGTCAACATGAAAATCATAGGTGTTGTGGAAAATATGGACGGCTTTGTCTGCCCACACTGTGGGGAAAAGGTCCCTGTTTTTGGAAGCGGCGGAGGCAGAAGAATGGCCGCCCAAATGGAAGTCCCCCTGATAGGTGAAATTCCATTGGATAGTCAGATGGTTGAAGTGGGGGATAGCGGCAGGTTAGATGCCCTGATGGAGAAGGGGGATCTGGAGATAAACAAGGTTTACAAAAAGATCGTGGATCGGATTGCGGGGGATTGAATTTAAATCGAGGAGGAATTATAAATGCAAGAGGGAAGAATAGCCATTCCGTCTATGGGACAGGGAGGCATTGATGGTGAAAGATCCGGCCATTTTGGTCATTGTGATGTCTTCACCATGATTGATGTTGAAAATGGACAGATAAAACAGGTCACCACGGTTCCCAACCAGAGTCATGTGCAGGGCGGGTGCATGGTGCCGGTGAATCTTCTGGAGGAGCACAATGTAAACGCCCTGATCGTTGGGGGTATCGGAATGCGGCCCCTTATGGGTTTCCGACAGGCCGGGATTGATGTCTATTATGATGCGGAAAGACCCCAGATACGACCTGTGGTCGAGGATCTTATTGCAGGAAGATTGGCCGTCATCGGAGACAATCAGGTTTGTGGAGGAGGCGGCGGGGCAATGCAATAAGCCCGATGATCATATTTTCTAGATGGAAGGGTTTTTTTAAATGAACGAGAAAAATACGAATGACGACGTCTACAGAATGCTTTCGGAGTCCGGATATTCCGACAAGGCCATTGAATATTTTCAGGCCAGGGAGAATATAGGTGTTCTTGAGGATGCGGAGCAGATTACGGATCTTACCGGGCCCTGCGGTGATACCATGAAAATTTCCCTTAACATCAAGGATGAAAAAATAAATGATGCCAAGATACAGGTCCTTGGCTGCCCTGGAGCTGTTGCATCCGGATGTGCCGTCGTGAAGCTGGCCAGGGGGAAGACCCTGGAGGAGGCAGGGGAGATAGATATGGAGGTTTTGTATAAAGACCTTGAGAAATTGCCGGATAAAAAGATTCACTGCGCGCGCCTGGCCTTGAAGACACTGCAAAAGGCATTGGAAGAATACCATCAAAAAGGACATCAAATGGCCTCAATGGGCAGTGGGGGGAGTGAATAATGAAGATTGCGGTGACATCATCAGGGACAAATCTCGACTCGGAGGTGGATCCCCGTTTCGGGCGGGCCCCCTATTTTCTGATTGTGGATTCCGAAACCATGGAATTTGAAGTGCTGGACAACAAGGAAAATGTAAACGCATTGAAAGGCGCGGGCATACAGGCGGCCAGCATGGTGAGCAAGAAGGGTGTCGAGGTGCTGCTGACGGGATTTTGCGGCCCCAACGCCTTCAAGGCCATGAGTGGCGCAAAGATTGGAGTCGCCAACAATGCAACCGGTACTGTCAGGGACGCGGTTCAGGCGTACCTTGACGGGAAGCTGCCCCTGGCAGACAGCGCGGATGTTGAAGGGCAGTGGTAAAAAAGCGCAAGTTCTTTCAAGACCTAAAAAGCCGCATATTTTGATACAAGTCCATTACCCACGGTTTCAATTCAGAAAATCCTTTTTCCTTTAACAACATCTCAAATAAACAAACTTTATAAATTTCTTTTGTGGTTTGTTTTTTGGCACATGGTAGGAAATATACCACGATTTTGACTCCGGAATGCAGGAGCATACTGACAACCAGGATGCCAAAGATATGTGGCCCCGTTGTAAAGGATCATCTTTAACCCTTTGAAATAATTCAATAAATAAATTTTTAGTATAAATTAAAAAAGTCTTGACAAGTGATTTTGATTTAAGTATGTTCCACTTAAACAATTATAACCTAAAATCTGCAAGCGTTGACCGAAGGCGGAGAGAGCGTTTTCCGGGCGTTGG
>CAZIXY010000184.1:0-6702 GCA_964543315.1 uncultured Desulfobacteraceae bacterium
ATCAGGTCGAATGCTTGAACCCCTTCACCATCTTCTCAAAGACGATATTGAAACCGCGTATGAGGTTATAGAAAGCAGAAAGGCCATTGAGACCTGGAATGCGTATTATGCAGCGGAGAGGGCAACAGACAGCGATATTGCCCGTATTGAGCAATGTGTCTCGTCCATGAAGAAAAAGATGGACCAGGGCATCAGTGTCGTCAAGGAAGATGCTGATTTTCATCTCGCAATCTCAGAGGCTACGCACAACAAAATACAGACCCACCTCATGAGCTCTATCTATGACATCCTTAAGGAATTCATCGGGAAATACTATGAGAGCATTACATCTCGTGATATCTTCGATCAGCACTTAAATGTGTTAAAAGCCATAAAAAAGAGGGATTCTGGTCTGGCGAGAAAAAAGATGCTTGAACACCTTGATTACGTGGAATCCACAATTAAAGATCTCCTTGTGACAGAATTAGATTCCAATGGGGCCTTAACGGGCAATGAAAGTGTTGCCAAATTATAAGGTAATAATGCAGAGAAAAACGGGAGGAAAGGAGGTGAGCTTTTTACTAAAACCAGGCAAGAGTTATTTGGATTCTTTAATTATGTGTTAATCCATTTCTTGTTTAACTCTTAGTAGGGAGGGATCTTGATGAAAAAGTTATCAGTAATTGCTTTGGTGACCATATGTATTGGGGTGTTCTCTTTTGCGCAGCCCGTAGCAGCGGCTGACCCCATCCCCTTAGGCCTTCTCCTGCCCTATACGGGTGACTGGGCATGGGTAGGAGCCGGTGCTGATCCCGGAGGCGAGTTAGCTGTAAAAGAGATCAATGCAGATAAAAACCTGTGGCCGATCGGCCGTCCGATTAAACTGTATAAAGGGGACACTGAAACTAAATCCAAGCCAGCCATTGAGGCTGCAAGAAAACTCTATGATGTCAACAAAGTCGTGGGCATTGTCGGCCCTTCATCTGCATCCATTCGTTCAGTCATCCCGCTCAGCAAAGAGGCCGGGGCTGTAGAGATCTCGCCAACCGCCGGAACCACAAAGCTGGATGTGATCGGTGGCGGCATAGATGGTGAACACATCTACCGCACGGTATCCTCGGACGTTGTCATGACTGCCGGTATGGTCTACTATGCCGTAAAAAACTACAAGCCCAAAAGGGTCGCTACCTTTACGGCTGACACCGAAGGATCCAGGAGTATCTACGGCGGTGTTGTGGATGCCTGTAAGGTAAAAGGTCTGAATTTAGTTACTGAAATCGAGTTTCCTTTGAACCAGGCATCCTACCGTGCCGAGCTCAAGAAACTGTTCAAGTCCAAACCTGATGTCATTTTCTGGGAGGCAAACCCGGAGACCGACGCGACCATCTTCAAGCAGTGGTATGAGATGGGCCTTGGTGGCAAGTGGATTGGATCGGACTTTGCAAACCGGACAAGTGCCAAGGCATCCCTGCCTGCAAGTGAAGGCGCTGTGGGTGTCAACCCCGGTGTCCTCGAAAACGAGCGCACAAAGCTCTGGGGGCAGAGGTTAAACAAGATCTCAGGCAAAGAAGGTGTCACACCCTTTTCTGCAAACGCCTATGACGCCACAATCATCTTCGCGCTTGCCATTGAGCGCGGAAAATCATGTGCAAGGAAATCAATTGTTGAAAACGTGCGAAAAGTCGCCCAACCACCCGGAGTAAAGGTTTATAATTATGCCGACGGGATCAAGGCACTGCGGGCCGGCAAGGAAATAAATTATGAGGGCATCGCAGGGACCCAGGACTGGAACAAATTCGGGGACCCCATCACCTACCTGAAGGTAGAAGTGATGACGACAAAAGATCCCTCAGGAATGAAGCGAATCGGCACAGTCAAACCTGACGATATCAAAGATATTATTGCTGGTGTCCTGAAGCTACGTGCTGAAAGGGCTAAATAGCAACCGACCGAGCCGGGGATGGGCTTCCTATTCCCGGCAAACCTTAAAAAAAGGTGGATACATTATGGACGAACTTCTCAGCTATGGACTGCTGACCTTTGCGACTTTGGCTTTACCTGCCCTTGGACTCTGTCTTGCTATCAAGGTCACAAAATATTTCAATCTCACCTACGGGGACATCATAACCGCAGGGGCTTTTCTCACATTACTATGCAACCTTACATTCGGTCTTCCCATGATTATTTCATTGATCATCGGCATGATACTCACAGCCGCACTCGGAGTCTTTCTCCACAAGACAGTCTTTAAGCCCCTTATGGATTTAAAGGTCGGCCCCCTTACCCTTCTTGTTGTCTCCCTGGGTGCAGGATTTATTGTCCGCAACCTTATCCTGATCGGATGGGGACCTCAACCATTCCAGTTCAGCATCCCTCTTGCAAGGGCCAAGCATATAGGACCCCTGTTTTTGACCACAAACCAGATACTTATCATCATTGCATGTCTTCTGGTGGCGGTGGGGATATTTTTGATGCTCCGTTATACCCAGCTGGGCCGTCTCATGAGGGCCACATCGGATAATCCGGAGCTTTCTAAGATACGAGGTATTTCTATTGAGAAGGTTTATGTCTACACATGGATTATAGCCTGCGCCCTGGCCGCCATGGGAGGGGTCTTTATGGGCGTTTTGGGGACCATCAAATCCGGAATGGGAATAGGGGTCCTTGTGACCATATTCGCATGCCTCATTGTCGGTGGGATAGACAACCCTTACGGCGCGGTCTTCGGGGCCTTGATCATCGCCTTTGCCATGGAGGCTACGGCCATATGGATATCACCGCCCTATAAGATATTAGCTGCCTATTTATTAATGATTATCATACTTCTTGTTAAGCCGAGCGGACTTTTAGGAGGGGAGAAAATTCAATGGAAATATTTTCTTGGATTCTTACGATCGCGACAATCGTAGCTATTTATTGCATAATGGGTTTGGCCTTGAATATCCATTTCGGGTATACCAATCTGCCAAATTTCGGGATAGCCGGTTTTTTCGCCGTTGGCGCCTATGCATCAGCAATTCTTACAGCTCCCCACAGATTTCGCCAGATGGAAATTTTTGCCGGATTTGCCGGAGGCATGCCGGGGCGTTTTGAATATCCATTTATTGTAGGCCTTATAGCTGCGATTGTATTTGCTGCAATTATTGCCTTCTTGATAGGTATCCCGCTTCTGAGATTGAGGGAAGACTATCTTGCAGTGGCTTCCATAGGAGTTGCCGAGGCCATTCATTACGTAGCACTAAACGAGCTTTGGCTCACAACCGGCTCAGCAGGTATCCGTCTGATTCCTATGCCTACGGGCAATCGATATCTGTTTTTTCTAATTGTGGTGCTTATCCTGGCTGTTGTTTTCTGGATAACACAGCGCTTTTATCGGACCCCTGTCGGACGCGTGTGGCGAGGAGTGAGAGAGGACGAGGTGATTACCGCGTCCCTGGGAAAATCCATCTTCAGCGCCAGGATGTGGGCTTGGGTTGTCGGTTGTGCCATCATGGGAGTGGCCGGGAGTCTCTGGGCCCACTATGCAATGGCTATCCAGCCGGGTGAGTTTGTTCCCACGACTACATTCCTCGTATGGATATTCGTTATTGTGGGAGGGTTGCGTAATAACTGGGGTATCCTTTTGGGTGCCATCCTCATAATCGGGTTCTTCGAACAGGGAACACGTTTTCTCCCTGCAATCGGGGCACCTTATATTATGCCGGCCATCCGTCATATAACTGTTGGCCTGCTCCTTATCCTGATCATCAGGTTCAGGCCGGAGGGAGCCATACCGGAGAGGGCTACAAAAATAGAAGCACACATTTGACGAAGGAGATTTTTTATGGCCACCATCTTTAATGCCAATGACATATATCTGTACTTTGGAGGGGTCAAGGCCCTGGATGGATTTTCAATAGAATTAGAGGAGAAGACTATCACAGCCATCATCGGGCCGAACGGGGCCGGAAAAACCACCTTTTTTAATGTGGCAGGGGGCATCTATCCTCCTGACAAGGGTGAGATCTATTTTAAAGGGGAACGAATAGATTCTTTGAGACCCGACCAGATATGTCTCAAGGGCCTGACCAGGACCTTTCAGATTGCCCGGGAACTTGGCGAGATGACCGTGTGGGAAAACGTCATGCTGGCCCCGAAAAAGCAGTTGGGAGAACACGTTTTCGGCTCGCTCTTCAAATGGGGCGCCGTCAAAGAGCAGGAAAAGACCAACTGGAAGAAGATCGAGAGCCTCCTGAAAGATATGGGACTCTATGATGAGCGCAATGAACTGGCCAAGAACCTCAGTGCCGGAAAACGCAAGATGCTCGAGATCAGCCGGGCTATCATGACCGAACCGGAACTCCTGATGTTGGATGAGCCGACGGCCGGCGCAACCATTAATGAGACCAAGGCCATCATGGAGGCAGTAGAAAGGTTAAGGGATGAAAAGGGAATCACATTTCTGGTGGTTGAACACAAAATGGAGGTGATTATGAACCTCTGCAACCCCATCTATGTGATGTATTACGGCCGCAACCTTGCAAATGGTGATCCAGAGACAATTCAGAACGATAAACGCGTACTGGAAGTCTATTTAGGAGGTTAATATGAACATACTTGAGGTCAAGGATCTGAGATCGGGATATGGAAAGGCCCTTATTATGCAGGATCTCTCTGTAGAGGTGGAGGAGGGGGGGCTGACTGCTATCATTGGTCCCAATGGGGCAGGAAAAACAACACTCCTCAGGTCTGTTTATGGACTCTGTGACTTCTACGGTGGCACAATAAAATTCAAGGGAGAAAATATTTCGAAACTGAAGCCTGATAGAATTTCCGATAAGGGAATAAACTATGTTCCTCAGGACGACAGTATCTTCCCGACCCTTACGGTATTTGAAAACCTGCGTATGGGAGCAGTAAAGGAAAAATCGAGGGACAGGATAAATGAACGGTTGGATAAGATATTTAATCGCTTCGCTGTACTCAAAGAGAGACAGGGCCAGAGTGCCGGCACTCTGAGCGGAGGTGAACGTCAGATGTTGGCTGTGGGCTGCGCCCTGATGACCGATCCTGAACTCCTGCTCCTGGATGAACCGACCGCCGGGCTCCAACCCACTTTAGTCCAGGGTCTTTTTGATGAAATAACGAAACTCAATGAAGAAGGAACATCCATACTCCTTGTGGAACAGAACGCCAAGGCCGCACTTGATGCAGCCAAAGATGGATATATACTTGAAGGCGGGAGAATAAAAGCCCACGATGACGCAGACAAACTGCTCAATTCCGAAGAGGTTATGAAACACTACCTGGCGGTATAGACTAAACAGAACAAAGGGTGATTCGCCCCGAGGGAAAGGGTAAACCCCTTTCCCTTTTCTGACTCATTGGAGATTTCATGGGCGCCACAGCCAGAGCCCTATGATACGAGAGGTTTTAACATGCCAACATATAAAATGGAATACGGGGATCAGTTCTTATCTGTGGAGCTGAAAAAAGGAAAAATTCTCGGCTCCATCGAGGCCAAGCAGGTGGAAAAAATCCCTGATCTTCCGGCAAAAATCTTAGATCAGTTAAGAAACCCCGTAGCCTCTCCACCTCTGAGTGAGATCATCGATTCAAGCGATCATGTTGTTGTCCTCGCTCCTGACATAACACGGCTCTGGGCAGGACCCGCCCTGTTCCTGCCACCCCTCGTTCACGAGTTAAACGGTGCGGGAGTGAAGGATGACAATATCACGATTCTTTTGGGAAACGGTGATCACAGGAGGCACACACCCGAGGAGATTGAAAGACTGGTAAGCAGGGATTTGAAAGATCGCATCCAGGTCCTGGATCACCTGGCGAGGGAAAAAGCTGAACTGACATATCTGGGAGAGACATCCAGGGCCAATAAGGTCTGGATAAACAAAAGGGTCATGGAAGCGGACAAGGTCATCCTGACAGGGGGTATCGTTTACCACTTCCTGACAGGATTCGGAGGAGGCCCGAAGGCACTTTCCATAGGGGTTGCCGGATATGATACCATTCAGGTCAACCACCGTCTCGCCCTGGGGAGTCCCGAGGAAGGTATCAACCCGAAGGTCCAGTCAGGTGCCGTGGAGGGGAATCCCCTTCGAGATGACGTGGTCGAAATCATGAAGATGGCCAAGGCCCATTTCGTACTGAATACGGTGATCAATCCGCGAAAGGAGATCGCCGGCGTTGTCGCAGGAGAACCCTTGGCCGCACACAGGGAAGGATGGCGGATGGCGGAGGATTTCTTCTCCGTCCCCACGAACCTGAATGGGGATATGATCGTTGTAAGTGCAATGGGATATCCCGAGGACATCGATCTATATCAGGTTTATAAGACCTTTGATAACATGTCCCGGGTCACCAGGCCCGGTGGGGTTATTGTCCTTTTTGCAGAGTGCAGAGACGGGATGGGAAATGATGATTTTTCTCACATATTAAGGGACTTCTCATCAAATAAGGACAGGTATAATTTTCTTAAGGATAACTGTACAATCGGCGGTCTGATGGGTTTCGGCATTGCCCTGTGGGCCGAAAAATTTAAGGTCGTGCTCTACTCTTCCATGCCTGAAGAAGAATTGAAAAATTCAGGCATTTTTTACGCATCTTCGCCGGAAGAGGCCGTCAGCATAGGTTATGAGATGGCACCGGATAATCCGGAAATTGTGCTGATGCCCCATGGCTCCGTGACATTTCCGGTTCCCGTAGGTTAATGGTCTGTTTTTTGTTAAA
>CAZIXY010000185.1:0-6672 GCA_964543315.1 uncultured Desulfobacteraceae bacterium
AACGGCTGCATATTCAATGACCTGTTTTCCGTCTATTTTGGGCATTATTATATCCAGAAAAAGGAAGTCAATGGGGCCTTCTTCCAGTTTTGATATGGCCTCCTTTCCATCATAGGCCCTGATAACTTCGAAGCCCCGTTCCTCGAGCAATTCTTTCATGAATTCAACAAAGAAAAAGTCATTATCTGCAACAAGCGCCCTTTTTGACATCATATACCTATTTTAAAAAGTCGTTTCGATTAAAAAGCGCATCCCGGAAAAAGCCTTATGACTCATACCATAATGAGTTGTCCATAGCGGATTAGTCAATGCAAACCCTGCGAATCTCATCTATATCAGTTAGTCCTTGAAAAACTTTTTGAATGCCGTCCTGTTTCAGGGTCGTCATGCCTTCCTTCAATGCTTGTGAAAAAAGTTCTTCCGACGTTCCTTGTTTCTTAATCAAATTTTTGATCCGGGGCGTTCCCTCCATTAGTTCATGTATGCCCATACGTCCCTTATAGCCACTCCCCGAACATAACTCACAACCAACGGGGCGATAAAGGGTGATATCAGAACTGAATTTCAGCTTTTTGGTTTCAGAAGACTTTTGGCCGAACTCTCTTATGAGATCATCAAATTCGTCTTTGGAAGGATGATAAGCTTTTCGGCAATTGGTGCATAATTTTCTAACCAGCCGTTGGGCGAGTACTCCCAGAAAGGCGTCGGAAAAGTTGAGAGCATTTAACCCCATGTCCAGCAGCCTGGTCACAGTTTCCGGCGCGCTGTTGGTATGGAGTGTTGAAAACACAAGATGGCCGGTCAGTGATGCCTCGATTCCGGTAGAGGCTGTTTCAAAATCACGCATCTCGCCGATCATTATGACATCCGGATCCAGCCTTAAAAAGGAGCGCATGACTCTCGCAAAGTCTAGGCCGATTTTTGGCTTCACTTCAACCTGCCTCAACCCGGACTGGGTAATTTCAACAGGGTCCTCTGCGGTCCATATTTTGATGCCCGGTTTATTGATATGTCCGAGGGCAGCATGAAGCGTCGTTGTTTTCCCTGAGCCTGTGGGGCCTACGACAAGTATCAAGCCATAGGGCGTGGCAAGGATCTTTTTCATAACATTCATATTTCGTTCAGCCAAACCCATCTCATCCAATTTCATGGCGCCGGCCTTGGCGAGAATTCTCAATACGGCATCCTCAAATCCACCTGCCGTAGGCATGGTGGCCAGTCTTAATTCGAACGGAGGTATGCCTTTACGTTTGAATTTGATCTTGCCGTCCTGGGGGAGCCGTTTTTCAGCGATGTCAAGATTGGCCATAATCTTGATCCTTGAAATCAGTGGTCTGGCCATTGATAGGGGGACTTGTATATATTCCTGGCAGACACCGTCCATTCTAAAACGTATTTCAGTCTTTCTGGATACGGGTGAGGGTTCTATGTGTATATCAGAAACGTTCTTTCGGTAGGCGCTTACGAGGACCTGGTCCACGAGTTTGACGACCTGACTGGATGACTCATCAAGGGCTCCCACGTCCTCTTCCAGTTCTATATCTTCTTCCTCCTCAAACGAGACGTCGGGAATCATGTCGAGGTTTTCAATAATATTTTCAAGGGGTTCTTCCGTTTTGCTGTCAAAAAAATGCGTGATATATTTTTTGATATCTTCCTTGGTGCCTACTGAGAAGATGATACGGTTGGTTTTTATCAAGGCCCTGATCTGGTCGGTCTTTTGAAGGTTTTTGGGGTCGTCAATGAGAATCTCAACGCCTTTTTTCCCCCATTTCATGGGAACCCACATATCCTGCATCAGAAAGGATTTTTTCAAATTGCTGATGAGCTCAACGGGGATAGGGAATTCAGGATCAAAAGTTCTAAAATCACATCCATAAAAAAGGGAGAGAGATTTCCCTACTTGTTCTTTTTTTAACTTGAAATGTTCAATTAGGACAGCCTCGACACTTTTTCCTAATTTTTTGGAAATGTTTAAGGCCTTTTGCAGTTGATCGGCTTTTATTATCTTTTTTTTCAGAAGATAATCGTATCTGGAACCTGAAGGAACCGTAGAAGTTAATTGTTTGAGTTTGTTTTTGTATTCCTGTGTGTCGGGGTCAAGATCTGAAGCTGCTTTACACAAGTCAATGGTCAGGTCCTTGTGGCCTTTTTTTTCCATCTCAAGGCCCAGAAAAAATTTTATCCAGGCCGTGTCCGTTTTGATTATATTGTATTCGGTAGTAATCCTTTCTATATGCTTTATCACGTCATGCGGTGAATGTATTTCCAGTAGACATGATATAAGTTCGGGGATTATTTTTTTTACAGGATAGTCGGACTTAAACAATTCTTCGTATTTATTAATGGCATCATGTACAAGCCCCAGCTCTTTTAAAGACGAAGCGGCATCTACCATTTCCGCAACAGTGCCGGGGGCTGAAAGTGCCTTCTTGATAAGCGAGATGTCCTTGGAAGAGATTTCATCAGCACGATTTTTGCGGGTGTTTTCTATTTCCTTTTTTACCAGACGGATTTTGTTGTTCAGTGAATTTTTTTTATGGGGTTCGGATTTAGAAATGGTTGACAGCACCTCTTTATAAACATTCAGAGACTCCCTGAGCAATCCCATTGAATAATAGGCATCCGCTTCCTTAATTTTAGATTCAATATCCACAGTTTAATACATTACTTTTGTATTATTAAATTGATAATATGCACATGGCAATCCATTACCATTAGGATATTTTTATATGCTCTTATTCTTCGCATTTCAATGATTTTTTCCCCTATTCATTTTTACTGAAAAGCAATCCGCTGGCATGGGAATCCATTAACTGTAGGACATGAGAATGATTTGACTCTCAAGAAGGGTGTCATGTTTCCCAAATCAGCTCATGAACCCTGTTCCCAATAAGGTTCTCAATTTCAGTGATCAGTTCGTTGCAAGGAAGGACATTGAATCGATTATGGGCGGAGATAGTCACCATTTTTTTATCGGACATCGTTACCTTGAATAGAAGTTTGCAATTTCCAGGATATTTATAAGATGTATACCTTAGCTCTTCCAACATGCTACTTGAAATATCTTCACCACGAAGTTGTATCACTATAGCCTTTATGGCTTTCTGCCTGATGGAGTCTAGTGTTGCGATTTCCTGGGCGATAATTTTTTGCGAACTGTCACCGATTTCGACACTGCCTTTTATAAACAGCGGGTCATCGCATTTTAGAAGATGGGACGATTGAGAAAAGACTTCGGGAAACACCACTATCTCTGTTGAACCGGTCAGATCTTCTATGTCAAGGATAGCCATCTTGTCGCCACGCTTGGTCCTTTTCAACTTTAGGTTTTCTACTACACCGGCGATTTTGACGGTACCCTTATCCTTTTGTTCGGAAAGCTCATCAACAGAACAGGTTGCAAACTGTTCTATTTCCTTGCCGTACCTGTCCAGGGGATGTCCTGTAATATAAAAACCGAGCGCTTCTTTTTCTTTTCTTAACCTGTCCTTTTCATCCCATTCGTCAATTTCCGGGAGTTCGATGAGACCTCCGTTTTCCCCTGTATTGAAGCTCAGAGATCCAAAAATATTGAGCTGGTTCGGATTCCGATTGATGCCACAAAACTTCAGCACATCATCCAAGGCAGCAAAAAGCCTCGATCTGTAGGTGCCGGTAAAATCAAATGCACCACACATGATCAGCCCTTCGAGGACTCGACGATTGACCTTCGAGTTTTCCACTCTTTTGCAGAAATCAGCCATATCACGAAAAGGACCTTTTCTTGATCTCTCCTCGATGACAGATTCAATAGCCTTTAACCCAACGTTTTTTACAGCGGCCAAGCCGAAACGGATTCTTCCTCCCGCTACTGAAAAGTCTGCCCGGCTTTCATTAACGTCGGGAGGCAGGATTTCAATTTCCATCCCTTTGCATTCAGCAATATTCTTTATTGTTTTGTCCTGGTTACCCATATCCTGTGTCAGAAGTGCCGCCATAAACTGAACAGGGTAATGGGCTTTAAGATACGCGGTTTGATAGGCGATCATGGCATAGGCTGCGGAATGGGACTTGTTGAAACCGTATCCGCCGAATTTTTCTATTAATGTAAAAAGCTTATCAGCCTTTTTGGATCCAACGCCATTATTTTTTGCTCCGTTTAAGAACCTTGTTTTGTGTCTGGCCATGAGTTCCTTTTTCTTTTTGCCGATAGCCTTTCTGAGTTCATCAGCTTCGGCCAGAGTATAACTCGCCAGTGTCTGAGCTATTCTCATGACCTGCTCCTGGTACAATATTACACCGTAGGTTTCTTTTAAAATGGGCTCAAGCTGAGGAAGAAAATATTTGATTTTGAGTTTCCCATGTTTTCCTTTAATGAACTCGTCCACCATGTTGCTGCCCAGTGGACCGGGCCTGTAAAGTGCGACAAGGGCGATAATGTCTTCAAAGACCTCCGGTTTGAGCCTTCTCAAAAGGTCTTTCATGCCGGAACTCTCCAGCTGGAATACACCCGTTGTTTTTCCTTCGCTTACGAGCCGATAAGTGGCCTCATCATCGAGAGGGATCTTGTCTATATTTATTTTTTGGCCCGTGGTTTGTTCAATCAGTTCGAGGGCCTGCTTTATAACAGTAAGGGTCTTGAGTCCCAGAAAGTCGAATTTTATTAGCCCCAGTTGTTCAATTTTGTCCATTGTATACTGGGTCATAATTTCATCCCTGGACCCCTTAAACAGAGGCAGATATTCAACGAGGGGCCTGTCCGAGATGACGACACCGGATGCATGAGTTGATGCATGCCTGGATAAACCTTCGAGCGCCCGGGATATTGTCAGAAGCTTTTTTGTTTGAGTGTCACTTTGTTCCAGCCTTTTTAATTCAGGTTCTTCCTGAATTGCCTTATTAAGGTTCACACCCGGTCCCTCGGGGACCAGCTTGGCAATACGATCCACCTCTCCCAGCGGTATATGGAGGGTTCTGCCCACGTCTCTTATGACACCCCTTGCTTTCATTGTTCCGAAGGTAATTATTTGCCCCACGTTATCCCTGCCGTACTTATCAGCTACATACCTTATGACTTCGTCTCTGCCGTTGATGCAGAAATCAATATCAATATCCGGCATACTTATGCGCTGCGGATTTAGAAATCTTTCAAAAAGGAGGCCGTATTTTATCGGATCGATATTTGTGATGTTGAGGCAATAGGCCACAAGAGAACCCGCGGCCGAGCCGCGCCCTGGACCTACTGGAATACCGCGGCTGCGGGCATGTTCTATGAAATCGGCCACGATCAAAAAATAGCCGGAGAATCCCATTTTATGGATGACCTGCAGCTCAAAATGGAGCCTGTCATTGTATTCCTTGGTGATTTCTTGGTTAAAAGGCCCTTCCTCCTGCTCCTTTTCGTTTAAGCGCCTTTCAAGTCCTTTCAGGGCATCGTGGGACAATATTTCATCAAGAGTTCGTCCTTCAGGAACGGCGAATACAGGATACTTGTAGTGCCCGAATTCCATCTCATACTTACAACGACGGGCCACTTGAATGGTATTGTGGATGGCGTCCTCGAAGCCGGCAAGGCCATGCTCCATTTCGGAAGGAGATTTGAAGTAGAATTCATTTGTTGAAAATCTGAGTCTTTTCTCATCATCAATAGTCTTGCCCGTCTGTATACAGAGGAGAACATCATGTGCCTCGGCATCTTCGCGATTTAGATAATGACAGTCATTAGTGGCGATAAGGGGTATCGAAAGATCCTTTGCTATTTCTTTGAGAGAGGCGTTTATATTTGTCTGCTCGGGAAGACCATTGGCCTGAACCTCCAGGTAGAACCGGCCATTATCGAAAAGGGAGGAGAGTTCTTCAGCCTTTTCCCTTGCCGTTTCAACTCGCCCGGTTCTAATATAATGAGGGATGATGCCCTTAAGACAGGCGGAAAGCGCGATAAGGCCGCCGTTGTATTTTCTTAAAAGCTCCATATCGATGCGAGGGTGGTAATAGAAACCCTCCAGGTGCCCCAGAGTTATCAGTTTGCTCATATTTCCGTACCCTTCTTCATTCATTACCAGAAGGATCAAATGATAGGCATTGGGGCTCCCATCAGGTGAAGGGGCTTTGTTGCGGCGGTCGCCGGGGGCCATGTATATTTCACATCCAATGATTGGTTTGATTCCGGCTCGTTCGGCTTTTTTGTAAAATTCCACTGCACCGAAAAGGTTGCCGTGGTCGGTAATAGCAACGGCATCCATGCCGTACTCTTTAGTTTTATCGATCAGTGGTCCAATACGGATTGCGCCGTCCAAGAGGCTGTATTCGGTGTGGACATGAAGATGGACAAAAGGTGTTTTAGTACGGGTCACTTTTTCCTCTGTTGGTTTTTTCATCGGGTCTCATTTGCACCACCAGAAAGGACCTCCAGATCCATTCCCGGTTGTCTGCTTTAAGGGCTGATGCATACCCAGATTGGTAAAAAATGGCAATTTCGTGAGTCTTTACTGTTGTATATTATGAATTTATACGGTATATAAACAAGATCATCAAGAGAGTTTTCAGGCCCAAGCACCAATCAGTTTCCTTTCTGTGGATCGCATCTATGAGTCGTACCTGTTTTATCGTTCAAGGAATGCATTATGAGGCTTTATTAACTTTGATAACCTCGTAAAAAGTCGCGTTACGCCTTTTTACTCGGCGGGGAAG
>CAZIXY010000186.1:0-6668 GCA_964543315.1 uncultured Desulfobacteraceae bacterium
TCTTTAGAAAAATAACGTCCTAATATTCCCATTTGTTATTAACCGGATGATTGACGCCTCATTTTTGAGAAAAAAACTGACAAAAAGTTGATGGAACGCTCATTCGCCACCCGTTTTAATAGATAAATACAGCAAATAAACAAGAAGATGTCCGGAATCCACATCCCGAATGTGGGCGATACATTTCCCGTTTCACAAATACTTCTCATACCCACTAGGCACATGTAGTAAATGAGAAAAACAACCAGACTAATCCCGATGCCTGCAGAACGTCCTCGTGCTCGAATCTGAACCCCGAGCGGGACCCCAATGATGCCCATTAGAAATACAGCTAATGGAATTGTAAACTTTTCCAAGAGTTCTATCATCATTTCGTTGTGTTTCAACTCACCCTTTGGTGAAGTATCAATCTGCTTTATTAATTCATTCACCGATAATTCTTTTGGAGCCTTTTTTCTGGACTCAAGGGCGCTTATAATATCCTTCAGCCCAATATTCATGTCATAGACATCAAATTTTATGGATCTGGCCGAAGCAAGATTGTTGTCAACCGTAGAAATTGTGCCTCTCAAAAAATGCAATGTAATAATTCTTTGTTGAGGATAGGATAAGATCTTTCCTTCTTCAGCAATTATGGTATTTGTGATTTTAGTATCACGCCGATCAACCACAAAAATGTCCTTCATGTCCCTGTCTCGAGCGGAATAACTGGTCACATAAAACACGACACCGTTGAATGGTTCACAAAAAATCCGCTCCTTGATTCCCAGGTCAGCTTTTGACTCAGCAATCTGGAAAAGAACATCCTTAAAAGACCTGTTTCCCCATGGAACTGCAATGATACCGACCAAGAGGGTGATAAGCAGGGCCAAAAATGATAACACCATAACGGGCGGCAGCATCTGATAAAGACTGATACCACATGACTTCAATGAAATAATCTCGCTATCCGCCGATAACCGCAAAAAGGCCACCACAATAGCCATAAGACTGACAGCAGGCAGTGCAAACATGACGATATCCGGAATCAGGTAAACGAGCATTCTACCTACATGTCCGGCATGCACTCCCCGGTTCACAATGAGCTCCATAATCGAAAGCATTCTTGTAGCCACGATTATAAATACTGAAACGGATAGGCTGGCAAAAAACGTAGGCCATATTTCGTTAACAATGTACTTGTAAAGAGTTAACTTCATGCTCATTGATTACCCATCAGCTATCCAACCACTTTTCACGCCACATTTCCCACATCAGAAGAGCCCATATGCGATATTGATGATTCGTCTTTCCGGACAGGTGTTCCCGGATCTTTTGCTCCACAATGTTATGATCGAATAAACCTTCCCTTTTCACACGTTCGGGAGAAAGATAATCCTGAAGTAATTCTTTCAGTCCATTGCGAAACCATTTATCGATGGGAACAGCAAATCCCATTTTCGGCCTCTCAAAAAACTGGGTGGGCAGGTATCTGGCCAGAAGTTTTTTGAGGATATATTTTCCTCCACTATTTCTGTATTTATACTCTTCCGGCAGACTCAATGTATACTCCATAACTCTATGATCCAATAGCGGCACTCGGACCTCTAAGCTCACGGCCATGCTGGCCCTATCCACCTTTGTCAGCATAGCGTCCGGGAGATACGTCTTCTGATCGATCCCCATAAGCCTCGAGAGAACAGAAAGACCTCGGCTCCTTTGAAAGGTCTGTTCAAAAATACTCTCGGGCAATACTCTGCCGGTTAATTGATGAACTTCCTTCAAGGACCAAAGGCAAATGGTTGTTCTGTAAATATCTAACAGGGAATTCGCCTCCATCATGGCAATAAACTTTTGCCACTTGTCCGGGAAATTGGCGACCTGAAACCTTTGAGGCGCAAACCGTGACCAGACGGGGTATGATCCTTCCATAAACTTTGAGGGGATCTTACAGGCCGAATATGCCAGCAATCTTCTAAATGACCGTGGCAGCCGTTGAAATCGTTTGCTCATTTCATCTGCAAACCAATACCGAACATATCCGCAGAATTGTTCATCTCCCCCATCCCCGGAAAGAGCGACCGTCACAGAAGAACGGGCAAGACGAGAAACTAAAAATGTCGGAATGGCCGAGGGGTCCGCAAAAGGCTCATCATATATTTCCGGAAGCTTGGGTATGACGTCTAAGGTTTCATTCGGAGTAACGTAAAGCTCCGTGTGATCGGTTCCTAAATACCTGGCAACCTTATCAGCCCAGGGAGCTTCGTCATATTCCTGTTCTTCAAATCCGATACTGAAGGTGCGGACCGGCGATTTGTTGAGCTTCTGCATCAAAGCCACGACAATCGAAGAATCAATACCACCGCTGAGCAGGGCACCCAATGGTACGTCACTGACGAGTCTTTCGGAAACTGATCGGGTCAATATTCGATCTAATTCCCCCAACACATTCTCCTCGCACAGACCTGCATTTCTTGACACGGACTTAACTTCCGGAAGTTTCCAGTAGGGACGGATTTTGAGATCTTCCCGTTCAAAAACTCCATAATGACCTGGAAGAAGCTTGAAGGTATTTCTAAAAACAGATCTCGGTGCCGGAATATATTGGTAGTGCAAAAAAAGTGGAATGGTTTCATCGTCAACATTTCTCTCGAAACACCTGAATTTCATGAGGGCTTTGAGTTCCGAAGATAACACGAATATCCCTGATTTGTAATAATAATAAAGAGGTTTGATTCCCAACCTATCTCTGGCAAAAAAAAGCCGCCTTTCGCGAGCATCCCACAATGCAAATGCGAACATCCCCACAAAATGATTCAAACAATCAATGCCCCACTGAATGTAGGCTTTAAGAACGACCTCGGTATCCGTAGCACTTCGAAAACGATGTCCGTATTCCTCTAACTCCTTTCGGACTTCTTTGAAGTTATAGATCTCTCCATTATGTATAATATGAATTTTTCCATCATCACTCGCCATTGGCTGGCGTCCAGCCTCAGTAAGGTCTAAAACCGCCAATCGCCTATGCCCCAAACCGACTCCCGAATCACGGTCAAAAAAAAGGCCCGAATCGTCCGGACCCCTGGAATGCAGACATGAGACGGCTTCCGGCAAATCTTCGGATAACTTTTCAAATCCTTTTTGTGACTTGAACCCTACTAAGCCGCACATAGTTCTTAATTTATGTCTCTTCAGAAAACCTTATTATAATGCCAAACTTTGCCTATTTGAGAGCAATGAAGTATATAACCCTTCGTATTGTTTTACGACTTTGGATATTTCAAAATGCTCCTGGATCCTCTTTCTTGCCGAAATCCCCAGGCCACGTCTTCCCTCCTGTCCAATATCTATCAATCTTTTCCATGCATTTGCCAAGGCTTCGGGGTTTTTCGGCGGAACAACCAGACCCGTTTCACCGACAATCCTTGCTGAATCTCCCACATCGGTTGCCACGCAAGGGATCCCACAGGCCATAGCCTCTCCAAGGGTGTTTGAGAATCCTTCACCATAAGCTGATGAAGACGATAAGACATCCAGCGCAGCCATTACCCGTGAAACATCATTCCTCAAGCCAAGTAGATGAATCCTGTCCTTCAAACTTCTATTATTCATGAATGACATAATTCGTTTGTTACTGGAATCGATCCCCAGCCCAACCATTACAAAATGAACCGAGTCCAGCTTTTCAGCCAAAAGAGAAGCCGCTTTTAAAAAATTCATTTGATCCTTCATAGGATCCCATCGCGCGACGATTCCGATCAAAATAGCATCATTTTGAAGACCCAATTGATCGCGCAGCCGTTTTCTTGCGCTGTTATCAGGCCGGTATTTTTCGGTGTCAAATCCGTTCGGTATAAAAAACATTTTCTCTTCCCGGTAACCCATTTCCCTGTGGACTTTTTGGCCTATCATTGAATTAACGACTATGGCATCCGTCATAAAAGACAATTTGGAATTCAGTTTGACTGTCATGTTCGTCAGCGTTCGATAATTTTTAAAATCCATATCGGAACATCTTATTCCCCAGACAACCCGCTTCACACGCGCCAGTTTACCGATCAGAAGGCCTAAGAGATCCGCATGATAAAGCCACGACTGGATGATATCCACCGGAGCTCTCCAAAGGAATCGAAAATATCTTGCTGTCCCGATTAAATTTGCCCGACCTGAAATCATTCTAAGATTAAACACCGGGATCTTCTCAGCAATAATATTTTCACCTATCGGCCCTATGTCCGTCATAGACACAACTATGCTGCGAAACCTGTTCCGGTCCATGCGTGAGACAAGTTTTTCCAGCATTCGCTCGGCTCCGCCCGTATTCAGGTCGGTAATGAGATGGGCTATTATTATCCGATCCAACGTTGATAGCCTCGTAAAAATTCCTACCAAACTTTTTCACTCGGAGGAAGAACGTCCTCTCCCCCGCCATTTTAATTAAATTCAAACAGTTCCGCCCTCACTCCAGCCCATGGCCAACAACCTCTCAAGCTGCTTACGTTCTTTTCGAGCCGTCAATACTGCTTCGCCTTATTCAGATATTGCTGCCCCTGAGCAATTCCTCATATAATTTTACAACCCGGGAACTCTCGAACTTTTCGGGTAAGAGCTGGTCCGACTTAAGTTCTCTCCATTTTTTGCTCTTTACCAGCTTAACTATCTTTTCACTCAAAGACTCCCAATCTTCTCCTGTAACCAGCCAGCCGTTATCTCCATCACGGACGATCTCATTTGTTCCCCCGGGACAATCAAAGGCTATTACTGGGGTTCCGCAGGCCAGCGATTCCAAGACAGCGTTAGGTAATCCTTCCCATCTGGACGATGATATAAATAGATCTGCATTGGCCATGTACAAATAAGGATTGTCCTTGTGGCCCACAAAGGATACGCGCTTTCTAATGCCTAAATCCTCGGCCATACGCGTCAATGGTTCTCTCTGTGGACCATCTCCCACTATGGTGAGATGAAGATCAGATAATTGCCCAACCGCATATTCAAAAGATTTCAAAAGCAGATCAAAACCCTTTTGATGTATCAACCATCCTACGGCAACCAGATGAATCTTCCCGGAGCGGTACGGATTATTTCCGGAGCGGCACAGGCTTTTAATTCTGGCTGTATCAACAGGGTTGGGTATCACAGAAATTTTTTGCGGCGGTATGCCGAAGTTCCTGATGAGATCGTTCCTCATATATTTCGAACTACAGATCACTTTGTCAGAACGGGGGTACAGTTGCCGATATAGAAATCGATAAAATTGACTTCGCTCCGAGCTATCCAGGCTTATACTGGCGGTATTTGCTTCACGGACCAGCACTCGCATATTCCTTGGGAACAAAAATCTTCCACATAAAAGATAGAGATTGAGATGACCCAAGGTGCTTATTATGACATCCGGCCTGCGAGACCAGCAGTGTAAAAATACACTTACAAGCGAATATCTTACCCTGTGCGGCCACGCATAAGAAACTCTGATGTCTTCAGGGACCTCACGAGACATCCGTCCGCCTGGTCTAATGACCAACAATTCAGGCTTAAACATCTTCCTGTTTAGGTGGCGGATGATAGTAAGCATCACCCTCTGAGCTCCGCCTGAATCGAGATCAGCAAGGATGAATAAAGATTTCAATTTCAAGGCTCTTTCCTACTGGTGAAAATGGATAGATAAAGGAGGGTTTAAAAGTTTAGAGAGCAAAAGCGACGAGCGCCCGTCATTGGGAAGCTTATTTTTCCTTCCGATAGGCAACTTTTAACCACGCTGTTGCAAGGTCTTCATCTTCGAACATTTGAAATGGAAGGATCAATCTTTCCTTATCGAACTCGTCATCAAAGGGCAAAGCTTCTATTTCTTTGTGTAAAAGACCGAATCCTGCATCACCAAAAGCGTCTTCCCACTGGGATGATCTCAGTCTGTTACTCCATGTAGAGCGATTGCTTGTCATTAAGTTCCACAATACATTTCCATATCTAAGAAAACGCAGCCAATCCTCTCCATTTTGAAACGTTGTATGGTCTCTAAGATCAATGATGTGGCACATCACGCCCCCAATCTTGAGAACCCTTCTCATTTCACTTATTACACATTCATGATCCTTTACATGTTCCAGAACGCTTTTGCTCCAGATAATATCAACTGTTTCATCCTCGAGGGGAAAATTCAAACCGTCATATAACTTAATTTCCAAATAATCATCAGAAAGGAAGTTTTTTTCGGAAAATCGCCCTTCGTCAAATGCTTGAGTGTTTGGCAACTGTCCATTAACAACAGCCTCACTTATCCATCCAACAGTTTCTTCGTAGTCAGCCACAAGAGTTATTTTTGTCTTCAGATAGGAATTCACATCGAGCCCGATGGCCCTGCTGGCACCAAATAGCAATGCGGAAAAAAGCATATCAGGGGTTTGGCCCGGACCAAGTTCCACAACGACTTTATTCTCCAGATCAACACCGGCCTTGTTGAGCATTATTAGGATTGTCTCCAATACAGGAAGTATTTTATTTCTCGAACGCCCCATGCCCGTATTATACCATCGTTTCGCCAGCATTCTCACAGTAGGAATCCCCATAATTGCATTCTGAACCACATGACGCAAAATCGATCCTTTCAGTTTTTCAACAACGTATTTCAAAACGCGTTTTGGCAGGTTTATCCCTCTTCAGGACTACATCTTCACCCAATTATACGAATT
>CAZIXY010000187.1:0-6624 GCA_964543315.1 uncultured Desulfobacteraceae bacterium
CAGTCAATTTGTTAATGCCCTGAGCAGATTGGGCGCGGACTGTATCGAATTTCCAACAATCGAGGTTGTGGATCCTGCAACCTGGAGTCCTGTTGATCGGGCTATCGAAAATCTGGAAAGTTACCAATGGGTATTGTTTACGTCTTCAAACGGAGTGAGGTTCTTTTTAAAGCGTCTGGAAGTCCCTGGTAGGGACGTCCGTGCTCTGAAGGGGCTCAAAATCGGGGCTATCGGGCCCGGGACGGCTGAGGCCTGGCATCGGTTGGGGATCAGCCCTGACATTGTTCCCCCGGAATACCGGGCCGAGTCGGTGGCGGCATGTTTTAGGGAGATAGAAAGCAAAGGAGTAAAAATTTTGCTTCCAAGGGCGGCCAAGGCAAGGGAGGTTCTCCCGGAGGAATTGGACAAAATGGGGTTCCAAGTGGATGTTGTGCCTGTCTACCGGACCATAAAGCCCGATTATGATACGGATCATGTGGGGGAGATGTTGGAAAAGGGTACCATAGACATGGTGACCTTTACCAGTTCTTCTACTGTAGTTAATTTTTTTGAAATGTTTGAGGACAAGACCAGGGATCTTCAGGAATGGATGTCCCGTATAGCTGTTGCCTGTATCGGCCCTGTTACGGCCGAGACAGCGCGAAAAATGGGTCTGTCAGTCGGCTTGATCCCTCCTGAGTACACCATTGAATCTTTAACAGAAAGTATTATCGAGTATTTTACCCGCCTTCGCAGAAATCCCCGTCCGGAAGGGCGTTGATGAATGCGAAAAGGGTATCCGCCATAGCCATTGACCCGCCATAGCCTTTGCGACGGCGGTTGGCGAAGGCGGATTTGTTTTAGCGGCCCTGCCCAGCCGTACGGCCCGAAAGTTACATTTTCCATTGTGGCATTTTCTTTTAACAGGAACTCATCGTAAGAACCATCATAGTATAAGGTATCCTTGCACAGGAGGCTGAGGGCCCTCCCGGCCGAAGACAGAATGCCTGATTCACCCAGATGACTGGCGATTTGGAAGGAGATTCCGTTGGCACGCAGATATTCAATTATCCTCATGGATCTTTTAAAGCCCCCGCATTTTGAAAGTCGAACATTTATTATTTCATAGTGACCTTTTTTGAGAATTTTTTCGATATCTTTCATGGTACATGCCGACTCGTCGGCCATAAGAATCACACCATTGTCTTGCAGAACTTCTGAGAAAGGTCCGATACTTTCGTCCCCAGGCGGCATAGGCTGTTCCACGACCTTGACTTTGTATTTTTTGATCAGCGGTACATGCTTAAGGGCGCATTCGGGATTCCAGACCATATTGATGTCTATCTTTAGATCGCAGGTGTCTCCAAATACCGAGTTGACTGCCTCAATTGCTTCCCGATTTGCCGAAAAATCTTTGCCCATCTTTATTTTTACCCTGTTGATTTTCATCTTTTTGATAAATCGACAAATTTCAACAATCCTCCGACTGTTCGCAAAAGGAATACCTGCCCCGTAATAAATCCTGTCAGTGTAGTAGTCTTTGGGAAAATAATCCGTTACGGATTTATTCTGACTCTTGGCCAGAGTATCCAGCAGAGACATCTCAAGGGCACAAACGGCGGAGTTCACTTTTTTTTCACATGGAAGACAGTCAATGAAGGCCCAGATCTGGGAAACATCTTTGATTTCCCAGGGAAAGGCGCTTTTATATAAGAAATGTCTTATATTCCTTGCGGTACTTTCTTGTGATTCCCCTGTCACGTAGGGTCCGGGAGCGGCTTCACCGTATCCCGCAATTTCCCCGTCACCGGTAATGACCTCCACAATGACGTTTTCGGCATAATCGCCTTTTCTGCGAGAATGAGAAAAATCAGCCGTAAAAGGAAGTAAGGTTTTGTAGATATTGAGTTTATGTATTAGCATGATTGTTTTTGGTTTCATGAAGCGCCGGTTCCTGAGGCGGCTCGGCAGGAAGGGTGAGAATGAATGCGGTTCCTTTATTAATTACACTTTTTACTTCGATACTCCCTCCATGGTCTTGCATGTTTTGATAAGCGATGAAAAGCCCAAGTCCGGTTCCGCTGTGAAGAGAACTCTTGTGCTTGGTTGTGAAGTAGGGATCGAATATCTTATCCATCATGGGTCGAGATATGCCTTTCCCGTTATCTTTTATTTCAATGAGGACATTGGACGGTTTGCCGTTTTGGGGCAGGTCTTTTGTTACTATCTCGATCTTAGCTCCCTGGGGTGAAAATTCTATAGCATTTGACAAAATGTTCAGTATCACCTGTTTTATTTTTTCGGAATCCATTTTTACTTGTGGAATATCGGAATCAAACTCACGAATGATTTCAACGTTTTTGGCTTTGCTTTGTGGTGAGAGCAGGAGAGCCATTTTATCAATTAGGTCATGAAGGTCAGCTGATTCAAAGCGTGACTTCCTTTTTTTGACCAGGTTCAGTAGCTCTGAGATCAGATTATTAACCCTTGCCGTCTCTTCCATTGCAATATTGTAGAAATTTTCTCGAAATTCTTTATCGTCGTATTTTTGGGGCAGCATCTGGATAAATGTCCCTATGGCGGTCATGGGATTTTTGATTTCGTGCGCCAGCCTGGCGGCGAGATTTCCCAAAAATGAAAACTTTTCCGCCCTGCTCAAAAGGGCATGGGACCTTTTAAGTTCGGTCATTCTTTCCTGTAGCGAGCTGTATAGCCTTGCGTTTTCAATGGCCATGGCTATCTGCGGGACAAATATTTCAAGGGTTTCGCGGGTTTCTTGCGGGACACCCTTTTTATCAACAGCATCGGTAGCGATGACGCCGATCACCTTGGATCTGGTTATCAAGGGAACAACAAATACCGAGATCGGTTTGACATGGCTCAAGACGAGATTTTCTCTTCTTAATGTCGAACTGTTTACTTCAGGAACATATTCCGGTCGTCCCGTGTTTGTGACCCTTACCAGAATGTTGCTGACTCGATCTAAGGGAACCCTGTAGTTCTTGATATCTTCCGGAAGTGACCCTTCGCAACCCACTCCGTGTATGTATTCGAGGTGTTTTGTTTCTTCGTTCACCAGCATGATAATGGCACGGTTGATCTGACAAACATTAGACAAAATGTTCATAATAACAGTCAGAAGCTGTTTAAGATTGAGAACGGAAAGGATCGCCTTTCCTGTTTCCTGTATTGCCAGGAGCTGTTTGATTTTATAATTGAGTTCTTCATTCAGGGTGTTCACTTCATCATATTTCCGCTCAATGACCTTTTTGTCCGCCTCCATCTCCCCGATTGTTTCCATCAGAACGGATTTTGATGTGAAAAACCGTGAATATATTTCATGGAATCGATTGCGTACGGGCCATTTCAGGTGGTATTCACAATAGGGTGCACCTTCAAAGTAACAGCATTCTTCCCTCAGGGTCAGGGGTTTGCCTCCCCAGACGAGCGGAAGAAAGGTATAGGCTCCCTTATTGAGAAGGCATAAATCCTTTGATACATCCATGGCGGGATTCCAATGAAGACGGACAATGCCGCGGTTTCTCTTGGCTTCGACTATTTCGACTTTCTTATTCCTATTCCACCTGTCGTTTATTTTCTGGGCATGTTTGAGGGCCTTTTTTGATGACCAGAATGCCTTGACTATGATGCCCTGGCCATAACCCAAAGAGGTTTTTTCCACGGCGCGCCTGGATATCTCATAGGCGACTGTTTCGTTATTGAGAATCTTTCTGGCCCTTTTAAGTAATCTGCAGACCACGGTGCATGAGATCCAGTTATTTGGATCTCTCAAAAATTTTTCGGGGTCCGGAAGGCTATCAATTTCGGGATCCAGGTCGTCCAGAAGATAAGAGCAGTCACCATTATTATACTCCATTATATAGTCAATGATATATCCGGAGTTTATGCAGCTCACTTCCTTTTCCATCAGATGCACCTCATATATTATTAAGGCTAAAACGGCAGAGTGCGTGTGGTTCTCTGTCCGGACATCCCGTCTTTGTATTTTTGTGTCAATACCGGCACCAATTTTCTGAAATTAGAAAGGCTTTCCACCTGCACGTTAAAGACCCCCCTGTCTCCGTCCAAATAGCATTCATCGGGAATCATGTCATCAGTCAAAGCCTCTGCCGGTAGTCGAAAAAAAGGCATCAAATTCAAAAGGGTTTTTTGAAGGCTTTCTCACAACGTTCTGTCCGAAAACGCCATCATCATCAAATACCACATCCGGAGACGACAGGGCAAAGTCATGAATTTTGGTTTTTGGATATACCCTGCATTCTCCAATCTTAAAAACGTGTCCGCCCGGCCCGCTGTGTTTTGATAGCTCCTCTGCAAAAATAAGACTCTCTTCAAGATTTTTCCCTGTATCGCCCGGATACCCGGAAATAAAAAAAGACCATTATGGGTATCTCGTTTTTTACGGCCTGTTTGAATATGGCAATCGTGTTGGCTATGTAATGATCATAGTGATCCCTATCCCTGACCTTATTCATCCTTCTCAAAGTGTCGTAACTTGCCGATTCGAATCCAGGTGCCAATACACCGCAAACGTCCGCAATACCAGGAAGTATGGGGGGATCCAGGACGTCGCAGCGGGTTTCAAAATTGACCTTCATGCCCAATGATCGGAGATAAGGGAATAAACTGAAGGACTTGAAAAGGGCATCGCTGACCATCAGGGTGTGGGCATTGATCTGTTGTGAGAGGTTGTTTAAATCATGCCGGATTATTTCCGGAGGGACCTCTTTCCTGACAGGCCTTATAAATTCTTCCATGCAGAAGTTGCAATGATAGGGACATCCACGGCTGAAGGCGTAGGGTAGAATATCGTATGCCCTTGGGTATCTTAATAATTCCAGGTTGAGATATGCCTTTTTGTTGAGATCAAACCGCGTGCCTTTACCGGTGAGATGGATTTGCCCATCTTTTTTCCAGGCCAGATTGGGAATTTTTCCGCTTTTCGGGTCTTTGCCTTTTTCGAGATTTTCGACTATCGCAAGGGCTGATGCTTCACCTTCACCAATCACTATAAGATCCACGGCGGAGGTTCTGGAAAATACCTCTTCATAGTACAGGGTAGGAAAATAGCCGCCCCAGAACACAAAAATGTTGGGATCGTATCCTTTGATGAGTTCAGACAGATGGATGGCTTCCTCCGCCTGGGCAATAGCGGTACACGAAATTCCCACGGCCCTGGGCCTTATTCCGGACAAATCTTCAAGGAATTCCCGGTAAACCCGTTCCCTTCCTCCCCGTGTTACGGGCACCCCGTAATCTACGGGCATTGAAATAACGGATATTTCCGCATCGGGGCGATTGTGTTTGACGAAGCTTGCCAGCTCCATGACGGGCAGCGGGTATGCCGGGACATAGACGCCTATGTTTTTTGAAATAGGTTCTATGAATAGGGTCAAGGCATTGTCCTTTTTAAAAGGTGATTCTCCTCCCAATGAGATGGAAAAAAGGGGTCCATACCCCTTGGTAAAATCCTTATAGAATAATCAACAAATTTGGAAATGATTCTAAAAGATTTTCTTTTAGTGGTATGCCCACATCTCGTTTCATGAAGCCTTTTCAAGGGAGGGTCTCAGTAATGAGAGAGATGAAGGCCTTTCCGCCTTACTGTCCTTGTATGGAATCATTTTCATGTCCGCGTATTTTTTCCATTGATACCAATGATCAGGGAATTCGTATATATATTTTTCAAGCAATTTGAGAATTTTGGCCCCAATTGGCAGGTTCTCAGGGCTTAAGATGAGTTCCTCATTTTCAAATGAATGCGCGGTAAATCGATACCGGTAGTGATTGTCTCTGTGCATGAGGCAGAAAACAATGGAGGCGCCACACCTTTTAAGTAATATGTCAATTGTTCTGTCTAAATTAATCTGTTTGCCTAAAAAAACAGGGTGTTTTTTCGGGAGGGTCTCCATTCGCCGATTTCATCACATTGTGTGATGACGATTCTGTTTCCTCTCAGGTTGTCAAAAACAGCCTTCATGATATTAGGTGTATTGTCTGCGTCGATAATCCTGGTTGAAAAATTTTTCGCTTTTTGAATGGATGTCTCACGCAAATGCTCGGACGAAAATTTTGCAATAATGGTTACCGGACAACTGTTGGCGGCCAGGAAGGCCGGGATGAACTCAACACCACCAAAATGCCCGGTTACCAATAGGACTCCTTTTCCGTTTGAAAGAGCTCGCCTTATGGCGGTTATCCCCTGCTTTTGTATGTGCATGTCCAGGAATGTTTTTAGTGTTTCAGCAGAGGAAAAGGCGTTGAATAGCTTTTCGTAGTAATGAGAAAATATGCCTCGAAATACATTTCTTAAAACAGCCTTTATTTCGGAATTGTCCTTGCGATCATCAAAAACAGTATGAATTGCCGATTCAATTTCCTCTTTTTCCTTTCTGTTAAGAGAAAAAAACAAGGTTCCCAGGGTATATATGTAAAAAAATGCAACTTTCCAACTCAGTCTTTTATAGAAAAAGACGTTAATTCTCCATTGCAGAAAATTGCTGAGATCTATCTTCACAGAAAAAAACCAAAATAAGGTGTGGGTTTTTTAATATGTAAAATACTCCATGTCAATATTGATAACCTCGTAAAAAGTCGCGTTACGCCTTTTTACTCGGCGGGGAA
>CAZIXY010000188.1:0-6619 GCA_964543315.1 uncultured Desulfobacteraceae bacterium
AATCTTTCCCGTAGAAGCGAGGAATGGGTCTGGCTTTTTTCTTAACATATTGCGGATAAACGAAGCTCCCATTAGGAAGTTTGGGTGGAGTTGCGAAGCAACGGAACCGCTCAGTGCCTGTTATGTTCTTCGAAGCCGAAGGCTGAGAACGAGGAAAGCGAAGCTTTCCGAAGAATCTGCCCCCTCGCTAAAAAATTTAAATTACGGGAAGCCCACGCCTTGTGCCTTCGATATTTTTCTTGACATAACCGTAAACTTTATATATATTGATACTTATCAATATGTAATATGAGAGAATCATTAAAAATATTCAAGGCGTTATGTGATGAAACGAGATTAAAGATAGTCGAGTCTCTCCTTGAAGGAGAAAAATGTGTTTGCGAAATTGTTCCATTTACAGGAAGAACCCAATCAACAGTTTCAATCCAGTTATCAAAGCTTGAAGATCTGGGGATTGTTGAGTCAAGAAGAGAGGGGAAAAGCGTTTATTACAGGCTTGTAAATGATAAGGTTATGAAAATTCTCAAGATAGTTAATGATAAACCAAATGTTAAAGGAGGTGTCAAAAAATGATTCCTATAATTTATATCCTGGCCTTATTGGTAACAGGAGCCTTGGTAGGTTTAGTTTCCGGTTTACTAGGAGTTGGTGGTTGTTTTATAATGATTCCCGTCCAGTTTTGGATTTTGACGGCAATGGGAATAGATCCTACTATTGCGATAAGAGTTGCCTTCGGAACTAATTTATTAGTTGTTTTCCCTACTGCTATCAGCGGCTCTTTCAGACATCATAAAAAGGGGGTGGTTCTTTGGAAGCAAGCAATAACTCTCGGTTTAACAAGCATGCTATTCACATTTACAGGAGCTTATGTTGCAAGTATGTTGAGTGGAAATATTCTCACAATTCTTTTTGGATTGGCAATTGTTTTAGGCGCGGTAAGAATGTCAACTGCCCATCCCATAAGAGTTGAAGGAAAGCCGCACGCAAATCCAATAACCTATATTTTCTTAGGAATTATTTTTGGGTTTGTTACAGGACTAATAGGGATTGGCGGGGGAGTTTTAATTGTTCCATTAATGGTAATATTTCTGAATTACCATATGCATGAATCAGTCGGCACTTCAACAGCAGTTATGATATTTACAAGCTTGGGGGGAGCAATAGCCTACATACTTTATGGACTAAATGCTTCAGGATTGCCACCCTGTTCCTTTGGTTATGTCAACCTTTTACAGTGGATTTTATTAGCAGGCACAAGTATTCCAATGGCTCAAGTAGGTGTTTACTTTGCACACAAATTTAATCCAAAATCATTAAAATGGATTTTTATTGTGGTTATGGTTTATATGGGATTGAAAATGATTGGATTATTTTCTTGGCTCGGTTTGCCTATATGAAAAAATATCTCCCCTTGTTCATTTTCATAGACATGGTTTTAGCTTAATGTGGATTATTGTTTTGCCGTTAGTAAAACCATTTTTGCTTCCCGTTCCCAGCACAGGAATGTATTTTGTCATATGCCGGACTAATATTTGGTTCAATTTAACAAGGATTAACTGACTACTGAATCTTGCAGACTTCTCCGTCCAAATATTGTTTTTGCATTTGAAAAGGATAAATTTAAGAAAGAACTAAGTATTATTATGATAAGATGGTAAAAAAGAAGACACAAGACAAATTGCTTTATGAAATGTTATCTTCCCCAAAGAACAGAATTTCTATTTTTAGGGAGATACCTGCAAACAAGCAGGGATTTATTCTTTTGGGTTTGTCAAAACGATTGCAAAAGGAAATTATAGGTAAATTAAGTGACGAGGAATTAGTAGAACTTCTTAATTATTTGGATCCAGATGAAGCAACTGATTTATTGCGAAACACAGAAGCTAAAAGAAGAAAAAAAGTTTTGAAAAAATTGGGCAAAGAAATCAGGGAAAAAGTTGAATTTTTGCTCAAATTCGATCCGAGAACTGCTGCTGGTCTAATGAGTTTGGATTATGTTGAAGTAAATAAAAATATCACATTCGAACAGGTTTCCAAAGTAATCCAAAAACATGAAAAAAGAACAGGAAAATTTCCAACCATACTTGTTGTTCAAGATGGTTTTTTGATAGGAGAACTTCCAGCTCACACCCTCGCCATAGCCGAAAGGAAAGAAAAGATTAGCAAATATGTTAAAAGAATCCCTTCCATCAGGTATGACAAAAACGAACGCGAGATTGTCGCTGTGTTCAAAAAACATCCGCACAACAAAATTGTGGTTTTGGACAAAAATGATAGCATTTTGGGCATTATCTATTCTGATGATATACTTAAGTTAATAGAAAAGCAGTCGGCGAATAATCTTCGTCAATTTGCTGGTGTTAGCGAAGAAGAAGATGTTTTGGATTCTGCACTGGTAAAAGTAAAAAACAGATATAAGTGGTTGATTATTAACCTTGCCACAGCATTTCTTGCTGCCTCTGTTGTAGGTCTTTTTCAAGGAACGATATCCAAGTTTGTTTTGTTGGCTGTTTATATGCCGATAGTAGCAGGCATGGGCGGAAATGCAGGCACTCAAACCTTAGCGGTTGTTGTCAGGGGTTTGGCATTGAAGGAAATTGAATTAAAGAGGGCTAAACGAGTGATAATCAATGAAGTTCTTGCGGGAGGAATAAATGGAATTATAAACGGCATTTTGGTTGCCGCCGTGGCTGTTTTGTGGAACCAAAGTCCAATGCTTGGATTAGTTATTGGATTGGCAATGATCATTAATCTCATAATTGCGGGTTTTTTTGGAGCGATTATCCCATTAATCATGAAGCGATTGGGGAAAGACCCAGCTTCATCAGCAACTATTTTTATAACAACCGCAACAGATGTTTTTGGATTTTTTTCATTTTTAGGACTGGCAACCATTATGTTATAAAAAAGTAGAGGGGTTTCCTGAGCTATTCTCCGTTTCGGAGAATTTTATAAAACGCTCGGGGGCAAATTCTTCGGAAACATTCGCTTTCCTCGACCCTCATCCCGACATCTTTGCGGCGATTCTCATCCTCTGCAGAGCCGTCAGATTTGTCAGAATTGCGAGGATAACGATTATGTAGGTGAGGTAAAGCGTATTGAAATGCGCAAGGAGAATCCCGATGAAAAGGATTATGAGCCGTTCCGCGCGTTCGAGCAGTCCTCCCTTCAGCTCGCTTTCAAGGAGTTCCTTTTCTTTTGCTGCCGATTTCGCGTATGTTGTCATGAAGGAGCCGAGAAGGTAGAGGAAGAGCCACGCGTAAATCGGGAAGTAATAGCCCGGAAGATTGGCGAAAAGAAGACCGAAAATTATAATCGCTTCCACATACCGGTCCATTACCGTATCCAGATACGCTCCGAGCTTCGAAACCTTTCCCATCACCCTCGCCACAGAGCCGTCAACCAGGTCGAAAAACGCTGAAACCAGAAAGAAGAACGCCGCAAGGAGAAACTGCCTTTCCACGAGGAAATAGAGCGCTATGAACGTGGGTATTATTGTCAGCAAGGTCCACTGGTTGGGAGACAAACCGGCCTTCGAAAAGACCATTCCCACCCTTATGGACAACTTCGAAAACCTTTCACGCCTTTTGTAAAACGTCATCTTCCCGCCGGTTCTACTTTATCTTTCCCTTTCACCTTTAATGAACTCTTCGACCACGAACCTTTTTCACAAAGGTTCGATCGAAAATGGAGCCAACGTCATTCGCTCCACTCATTCCTGGCTTCCTTCACCTCTCCCTTTCACCTTTAATGAACTCTTCGACCATGTGTTTCGCCACCGAATCGGGGAACTGCTGCGGGGGGTGTTTCATAAAGTATGCCGATGGCGAAATCAGCGGTCCTCCGACCCCCCTGTCCTTTGCAAGTTTCGCGCATCTTATAGCATCTATGACTATTCCCGCAGAATTCGGAGAATCCTCCACCGAGAGACGGAGCTCGAGCTCGATGGGCACATCACCGAACTTTCTCCCTTCAATCCTTATGAAACACACCTTGTTATCTTTCTGCCACGGAACGTAGTCGCTCGGTCCTATGTGGATGTTCTCGTCCTTCAAGCGAACGGGAAGCTGGGACTGGACAGATTCGGTTTTCGAAATCTTTTTCGATTTCAATCTCGAGCGCTCAAGCATGTTCAGGAAGTCTGTGTTGCCGCCCGTGTTGAGCTGGTATGTCCGGTCGATTTTCACGCCGCGGTCGGAAAATAATTTCGTGAGAACACGATGGGTGATGGTCGCCCCCACCTGCGATTTTATGTCATCCCCTATGATAGGGATTCTGGCCTTCTCGAATTTCCTGGCCCATTCCGAGTCCGAAGCGATGAAAACAGGCATGCAGTTTATGAGCGCACAGCCAGCTTTCAGCGCGCATTCCGCATAATATCTCGCGGCCTCCTCACTCCCGACAGGAACGTAGTTCACGAGGACATCCGCTTTCGTCTCCTTCAGGACCTTAGCCACATCCACCGGTTTTTCGTCTGAAACAGCGAACGTCCTGTCTTCCGGATAATCTTTCATGTGATTCGCAACCCCGTCCAGCGTGGGACCGCGCATGACCTCCACGCCGAGTTTGGGAACATCTTTACAAAACACTTTCGTGCAATTTGGCCTTGCGAATATCGCCTCTGACAGGTCTTTTCCCACTTTTCGCTTGTCCACGTCAAACGCGGCGACCGGCCTGATGTCTGAAATGCGATATCCGCCGAGAACGTTGTGCATGAGTCCGGGGACGAGTTCGTCATTTGAATCAACATCCTTGTAGTAAAAAAGACCCTGAATGAGCGATGATGCGCAATTCCCCACACCAACAATCGCGAGCTTCACTTCTTTCGGCAGAGTCACCACCTCTAATATTTTATATCTGTAAAATATTTGTGGCGAGCTGATTTAAATATTTTATGAATGTAAAATAAAATGGGAACATGCCGATGGAAAAGCTCATAAGAAACAACACTTTCGACTGCCTGTGGCCCTACATACTCAGGATACTGAAAGACGGACCTTCGCACGCCTATGTCCTGCGAAAGGAAATTGAAAAGAGGTTTGGTTTTAAGCCAGGGAATGTGACAGCGTACCTCGTTCTTTACTCGCTCACAAAAAAGGGATATGTAGGGAAGAAAAAGGTCGGGAGAAAACAGGTATACAGGATAACGGAAAAAGGTGAAGCCCTCCTCAAAAAAGCCATAAAGTTTTATTATGATAGGGCGAGGGCCCTCGAGTGACGTTTCGCTATGTAAACGGCCGACACTGCGAGCAGGATTCCAAAAAGCACAAGACCCGCTGTGTGGAACATGTACGGAAACCCGGAAACCGTTTCGGCTGCCTTGCCAACTGCGAGTTCTCCTCCCTCCCTTATGGCCCCTGCGCCCAGAGCCTGCATCGCAGAAGAAGACGTGAACGAAAGCCTCACGAGGTCAAAGCAGGTGACGGCAAGTCCCAGGACCGAAACCCCAAGGAGAATCCATACCCTCATGTCCTCCGGATGAAGGATGCTCTTTCCCTTCTTCGTTAATTCGTAATACTTCCACTTGTATCCCTCATCTTTCTGCTCTATCAAACCCGCTCTGACGAGATTGTCCAGATGTTCCTTCACGGTCGAAACAGACATCCCGAATTCTTTCGAGAGCTCTGTGAGTGTTTTCCTTCTCCTGTCGAGAGATTTCAGTATGTTCACTCTCGTATCGGAAGCCAGCACCCTGAAAACATCCCTGTCCAGTGTTATCTTTTCCTCGCTCACGATATCACTCATTCCCGTTTATAATTGCCCCCTCCCTTTTAATGCATTTCCGTTTGTTTCGGTTTCTTCCGAAATACAGACTCGCTAATTTATTTCTTGCCCGCTTTCATATGCATCGGAAGCACGTAGTGATATACCGCTGCCCCCAAAACCATCGCTATGTAGATGATTATCCAGATTATGATGAATATCAGAACGAGGACAAGAAAGACCATGGTGACCGCGAGCAGGTGCGGAAGCAGGAGAAAGAAGATTATGGCAGCAAGCACAAGGGCTATCACCGCTATGAGCGCGGCACCGCTCAGCTTCAGGAAGTACTTCTTTCTTTTGAGCCACATATTTAATCTATGACTTCAGTATTAAAAAACCAAACTGGTCCGTTATCTCCCTCAGGGGTTTTGCGTGTTTCCCGAGGAAGTCAGCGTATGCTTTCCTGCCCCGAATGTGAACCCCGTGGCTTTCGAGAGCTTCGAGAATTTCTTTAACATCGTACGCCTTCTGCTCGAGGAAAATTCCCTGCTTCCTGAGGAAATGGTAAAGGGTTTTCAGTTCAGGGTGCATGTAAAGAATCACCGCCTTTCTGTTTTTTATCCCCAGCAGTTCCGTGAGCGAGCCCTTTTCCATTTCGAAGCGCAGGCGTTTCGCGATTTTTTCGAGAACCCAGAAATCCACAGTGTACTCGGTGTGGCCCGCGACCCTTATCCTTCGTGGAGGACTTGAAGAATGCTCGCATATGAATATTTTTCCGTTTTCAGCAAGCAGGGATTTCGCCTTTTCCAAGAACCTCACCGCCCCGTAGTTGAAAATCCTTACCCTTCTCTCGCTCAACCCATAAAATTTCGCAAGGGCGACGGCATCGTAATACTCATCGCTTTCGTGTGCCGCC
>CAZIXY010000189.1:0-6590 GCA_964543315.1 uncultured Desulfobacteraceae bacterium
GGATCAAACATAAAACCCAAAACTTTTGCCACAACATACCAGATAATACCCCAGTTGTTTGTTCCTACCCACCCGTGCGACTTAACAACTTCGGACGGGATTCGTTGGGTGGCCTCGAATGGATTTCCGGCCAGCCAGCATCCCAACAAGAAAACAAGAAACAACGCCACGATTCCCCAGAGAGCCCCTTTTATTTGCCTCCACTCTGGAACAAACCTCTGGAATAGCGTCTTTTCCGCCTCAAGTTCCCTGGCCACCTCCCAGCCCATACTCTTTTCTTTTTCTCCCATGCTATTACCCCCTATCTCAAAACTTATTAGACATAGATCTCATTTCTAATAGTCCTAATAGACAAATCCTTAATACCTTACCCTTGCACAGTGCCGACGTTCAGGGCATATTGTAGAATTACATAAATCAGGTACACACCCAAAAGCCACGCGCCCTGCCACCTCCTGAACCAACCGTCCTTGCCCATAAAAATGAAAACACGAAATGAATAAAGGATGATAAGCATGGTCGGGAAGTGGAAATGGAAAAAGTTGGACGGAATCGCCAGGGGCCTTGCCACTGCGGCAGCGCCGATGACAAACAGGCAGTTTAAGACATCCGCTCCCACGACATTTCCCACCATGATTTCAGGATGCCCCTTCCTGACAGATGCAATGGCCGTCATCAGTTCCGGCAGGGAAGTGCCGAATGCCACCATCGTACAGGCAATGATGTCATCGGGAACCCCGATCCTATGGGCAATCTCCGAGGCACTTGGGACAAGAATCCGAGCCCCGAGCACCACCAAAAACAGGCCCCCGAGGAGCATGATCCAACTCTTGGCCAGGCTAACAAATTCGGAATTATCCTCGTCTTCTCCTTCCATTGCCAAAGCCCCTCCCTGTTTGGCCCAGACATAGGTAATATACATGTAGCAACCAAGTAAAATGAGGAGAAAAAGGCCCACCCATCGATTCAATATCGGCTCCCCGGACACGGTAAACAGTACAAAAACCGAAATGACGACAAGCAAAGTGGCTGCTCCCACCTGCACCCATCCGGTCCTGTTGAGAATAAACCGGTTCACGGGCACAGCAGTCATCACACATGTCAAGCCGAAAATCAGGCCGGTGTCGGCGATGATGGAGCCAACTCCGTTTCCCAAGGCCAGACCCGGGTTTCCCATCCAGGCGGCCATAACAGAGACAACGGCCTCCGGCGTGGTTGTCCCTAATGAAATGATTGTCGCGCCGATCACGATTCTGGGAAGGCCGGTCCTGCGGGCCAAGTGAACGACCCCTTCAATCATCCAGTCGGCGCCCTTGGAAAGCAGCAGGATACAAACGACTATTAAACCAATAAGAAGAATCGTAGGAAAACCCGCTACTAGGTTATGCAGGAGTGTTTCATCCCCAATCCAACGTAAAATATTCGCTCCCATATCCACCCCTTTCTGAATCTAAGACTTGAGAAAGCATCAAAATTCTCAGGATATTCCAATACAACCCAAATCTCTATGATATAAAGGCTAACAAAAAACGTGCCAAAAAATTCTCTAAAGATAAAAAACACAAAATGTCGTTGAATATACAATCATTATAACAGGATCGTTAAATTTAATTATCACAATATTACCAAATCAAAAACCCGCGGTGGACAATTCATGTAAAAAATGTCTCCTCTCTGTTTACAATAGGATGCATAAGCCTCCACCACTTGTCACTATTTTTATTGAGAAGAAAGAGATATTTTTAAATCTTGAAGGGTTGCGGCAGGGTTGGCAATTTCATATGGCATTCATATTGCAACATCATAAGACAGAATCATTTCCGGTGCGTTTTATATAGGCACTTGAAAATCCCTGGGGTGAATCTATGAAGGAAAAAAGAGTTGATGAAATTCTTCTGCCGTTCAAAAAGGGCGTGCCGTTTTGTCCTTCAGTAACGACGAGCGATAAGATTATACATGCAATCGAGTTGATGGTTAACAACAACCTCAAGTGCATCGCTGTAGTCCGAAACGAGCAACCCATCGGGATGGTATGTCTTGAAGACGCTTTTAAGAAGCTGGGGCTTTGCGTTTAAATTCCCGTGCATCGACTCCGGCCTCTTTCATAAGCCTGTGAAAATATTGCCTCTGAATACCTGCCATTTCAGCCGCCCTGCTTATATTTCCCCTGCTTTTCCCAAGAAGCGTTCGTACGTACTTCTCGTGGAACATTAAGATCATCCTGTTTTTGGTTTCTTTAAACGACAGATGTGACATTTCTTCGTTCAAATCTGAATAAAAGGGCTCCTGTTCATTGTCCAGCAAAAGATCTTTCACCTCAAGCGTATCTGTTCTGCAAAAGATAACACTCCGCTCTATAATGTTTTCCAGTTCCCTGACATTGCCTGCAAAGTCCTGCGAGAGAAGTGCCTGCATGGCCGAAGGTGAAATATCCCGGATATCTTTCTGGTTGACTCGGTCGTATTTTTTCATGAAATGGTAAGCCAAAACGGGAATGTCTTGCTTCCTCTCCCTCAAGGGAGGAATATCGATATTGATGACGTTCAGGCGATAATAAAGGTCTTCCCTGAAACGTTTTTCTTTAATGTCTGATTTGAGGTTATGATTTGTAGCGGCAATAAAGCGCAGGTCCGCCCTTTTTGTAACTGTACTCCCCACCGGTTTATATTCGCCTTCCTGGAGGAGCCTTAAGAGTTTTGTTTGCATATTAGGGCTCAGGTCTCCTATTTCATCCAAAAAGAGGGTCCCTCCATCTGCCTCTTCAACCAGTCCTTTCTTGTCTTTCCAGGCACCGGTGAAGGCCCCTTTGACATGACCAAAAAGTTCGCTTTCTATGACCTGCTCGGGGATTGCAGTGCAGTTGACAGTAATGATTTTTTTTGAGCCCCTTAAGCTATTTTGATGAATAGCCCTGGCAACCAATTCCTTTCCGGTACCGCTGGCACCAGTTATTAGAACGGTGGCCGTTGTGGGGGCAAACTGTCTGATGCGTTCAAATATGTCCTTCATCACCGGAGTTGCCCCGACTATAGGCGAAAAATCACTCTTTTCGGCCAGGGCCTGCCGAAGGGCCAGGTTTTCTCTGACCATCTCCTGCCACTTCATAACCTTGTCAATAGTCAGCAGAATTCTTTCCCGCCTGAATGGCTTGGTTATGTAATCGTATGCCCCTTTTTGAATGGCCTCCACAGCGGTCTCAATAGTTGCGTAGGCGGTCATGATAATAACAGACACATTTGACCTGACTTTCTTGACTTCCTCAAGGAGTTGGATGCCGTCCATTTTGGGCATCTTTAGATCGGTTATTAACAGATCGAAATGGTTTTTTTTGAACAGTTCAAGGGCCTTGTGCGGGTTGGTGATAGTTACTAATTCATGGTCTGTCTCCTCGGAAATAATCCTCTGCAAGAGAACCAGCATGTCTTTTTCATCATCAACTATTAAAATCCTGCCCGCCATTACTCCACCTGTTTCCTTGTTAACAGCTTTATAGTAAAGATCGTTCCAGCCGGCTTTCCAGGAGAATCATCAGTATGGCTCACACAATCTATTGTACCCCCGTACTTTGCAATAATACCGTAGCTTACAAACAACCCCAGACCGGTCCCTTCCCCTTCCGGCTTTGTTGTGAAAAATGGTTCAAAGATATGGTCAATATCTTCTTGTCTAATTCCAATACCGTTATCCTGAAACTGAATAACGGCCTTAGCTGTGCGTCGTTCCGGAAACGCGCGAATCGTTAATTTGCCTCCTCCTTCCATGGCCGCGAGGGCATTATTTGTCAAATTCAAAAAAATCTGCTGTAGCTGACGGGAATCACCTCTAACGGGTGGGATGTTTTCCGCTAACTCCAGGACTAGTTCAACATGGTTCATCTCTAAGGAGTGTTTTACAACCTGGATTATTTCCCCCAGACAATGGTTCAAATCCGAGTATTCTGAATCCCCATCCCCAAGACGGGCAAAGCTCAACAGATTTTCCACCACCTGTTTGCAATGGAGGCCCTGTCTTTCAATGGTCTTCAGGTCTTCAAATTGCTGAGTGCCCTTATCCGTATTTCGTGACAAAAGATCGCAGAAACCCAGCATAACTCCCAGAGGGTTATTGATCTCATGGGCAACACCTGCCGCCAGAGTCCCGAGAGAGGCAAGCTTTTCTGCATTGATTAGTTGTCTTTCCAAATTCTTGTTTTCGGTAATATCCCTGGCAATACACAACACTGCATTCACTTCGCCCTCTTCATCTTTTAAGGGCATGAAATTAGAGCTGATCCAAATTTCATGTTCACCAACTTTCAACTCAAATTCATCCCGCACGCTTTTTCCGAGTTTGTGGACCAGTCTAACCAATTCAAGTTGTTTTTCAGAGATTTTTTCAGGAAACAGACTTGAAATATCCTTTCCCAAAAATTCCTCGGCACGTCCACCAAAGAAACTTGCGGTAAAGCTGTTCATGGATTGAAATTTGCCATCTGGATCGATTGTGAAAATGAAGTCCTCGGCACTTTCTACTAAAGAGCGGTATTGTTCTTCAGATTTTTTCAGATCTTCTGTCCTTTTTTTTACCCTTTCTTCCAGAAAGCGAGACCATCGCATTTCAAAGAACAAAATGGCCGATGTGCTTAGCAGAATGGCCAAAATGATAAATCCCTGCAACAGGAATTGCACCAGATAGCCTTTATGGATAGCTCCTTCTATTTCGGATACGGGTGCCACCACCGCCACGGACCATTTTTGAGGCGGATTGTCGGAGACGATGATAGGACAAAACGCGATCAGCTTTTTGATCTGTCCTGTAATCCCCCGATGCCAGCCGGAGAAATACCAGCCCGTGCCAGCCTGACCTTTGAGCATTTGTTCTTTCTGAATTAAGTTGATTTTCATGTAAGAAAGGTTGGGATTTTTTTCTTCCCGGGCCTTAAAGGCGCTCTTTCCTACAAAATCGGCATCGGGATGAAAAAGAAAGTTTCCATTTCCGTCAATGATCCATGCATAACCTGTCTTTCCGGAACGAATATTTTTCAAAAAAGGGGTCAAAAACCAGGAGACATTGACATTGAAGACAAGTAATCTCGGTGAATCACCTGACAGACAAAGGGCAAGTATCAGGCCTGTTCCGGAACGCTTGATTTGCGGTTGAGATACCCAAACACTCTTTTTCTCAAGCATCTCGGTAATGGGCAAAGCATCCAGCGGTATATCCGACGCTTTATCTGTGGTGTAATGCTTATAGGGCATATAAACATAGGCCCTTCGGTTTGCCAGCTCAACTATTTCAATCCTCCACACACCGCTTTCCAAGATGCGGGTAAAACTCTTCTGTATACTTCCATGGCAGTCTTCTGGGCGAATTCCTTCCAGGGACATTACCTTACTGAGCAAAAGCATCTCTTTTTTTATAAGGTGCATCTCCCGTTCAATAAGATCGCTGACTTTGCGAGCAATAACCAATTGTTGCTCATTGAACTGGCCACCTACCTGTTCCCTCATCTCCTTGGCAGACCATAGGCCCAGCGAAATACCCGCAGCCAGGAAAATCATGGCGGTTAAACACACAATAATGAAGATGTTTCTTCTTATTCCTCGGAATTTATGTCCATCCATACCTTACTCTCTTAGAATCTCCTCCATCTCAAAGAACAGGTCCTGCTCTCGAATCACACCCACGAGCTCTCCCAACCTCATAACAGCCAGACGCCTCACACTGTTTTCAATCATCATACCGGCAGCTTCCATGATATTTGATTCGCAATCAATCATCAGGGGTGGCGGGGACATGATGTCCTTGATATTCTTCTTTGCCAGTTCTTTCACCTCTCTTGTGAACATGCCCCTCCAAAACATGGGGGAATATCTTATACTATCCGCCATGGAGGGCTTGGGCACGGAAAGATAGGCGGGCATGATCCCCTCAAGTAAATCCTTAATCGCCAGAATTCCCTGGACCCTTTCGTTTTTGTCGAGCACGAGTACGGAGCGGTGCCCTGTTTCCATAATTCGGCTTGTGGATACCTTTGAAACAAAAGATTCTTTCAGCTGAAAAATTGCTTCGCTGACAGCCTGATCTCCATTCAGCGTAGTATATTCCTCAATGGGTATCATAACGTCCGCAACGTTTTTCTCTTCAGGGGCCTCAGCCCTCTTTCCATGCCTGTATGCTTCAGATATTTTGGAAGCCAATAAATCCATGTCACAGGGCTTTGACAGGTAATCAAATGCCCCCTCAACAAGGGCTTCTCTTGCGGAAGGCATGGCTCCGTGTCCTGTGAGCATGATCACGGGGAGGTCTGGAAAACGCTCTTTAATCTCCTTTAAGGCCTGGTGACCGTCCATCCCCGGCATCTTGATATCTAAAATAACCACATCCGGGTTTTCTTCGAGTTTATCAATAGCCTCTTCACCACTGCCGGCTAGCAGAGTCTCAAAGCCCCTCCTTTTTAAGAGCTTTTTGGTGGTCTCCCGAAATTGTTCTTCATCGTCAACCATCAGGACCTTTATTGTATCACTCATTCCATATGCCTCCTTTTTTGGGTGCACAATATTGATAACCTCGTAAAAAGTCGCGTTACGCCTTTTTACTCGGCGGGGAAG
>CAZIXY010000190.1:0-6552 GCA_964543315.1 uncultured Desulfobacteraceae bacterium
CACCCTCACCCTCCCGCTTTGCGGGATTGCCGGACTTTTTACGAGTCCGTCACTTCTAATTGTCAAGTTCTTCGAGTAGCTGTTCGAATTCGGCGGAATATTTGAACTTATTGATGGCCTGCTGAAAGTCAAACCAGGCAGACCATAGTTCCACCCATTCCCGGTTATGCCAGAAGATATCAGAGCCCTCTTTCCCACTTATTATTTCCATGTATTCTTTATACTCGGCGAGGCAGCTCTCACACAAATACAATTTAGAGGGAAAGAAGGACTGCACAGGGGGCGATTCGGCGGTGTTCAGGTGATAACCGCACATGGCGCACTTAAAATGACATGAAGAGCACCGGACGACCCTTTGAAGCGTTTCCATCTTCTCTTGATGGGTCTCTAACTGCTGTTTCCGCTTCTTGTCTTCCAGCCGGTTGCTGATGTTCAGAACTTTACTCATGTATAGGCTCTGCCCTCTTGCTTTACCGTGAAGTGCACTCGGAAAATGAAGACATCTTACATTTTCAGATGCAGTGTGTAAAAACTTGTGATGTCACATTTTATTCAATTTATCATCAAGCCGGCAGAGAGTCAAGAAGTGTCCGGGCACTGTCAGGCCTTTCCCATAACCATGGATGCCGTTTCGCCAACGGATCCAAGGTTCAGTGCTACGGTAATTCCGGCATCCTGAAGTGCCCTTATTTTATTTTCGGCTTTTCCCTCCCCGCCGGAGATAATCGCTCCTGCATGGCCCATTCGTCTACCGGGCGGCGCTGTCTGACCTGCTATGAACGCTATGACAGGCTTGTCAAACTCCTTCTGAATATAGTCGGCAGCCTCTTCTTCCGTTGTGCCGCCGATTTCTCCGATGAGAACCACCCCTTTTGTTTCAGGATCCGCCTTAAATCTCTTCAAAAGATCAATAAAGGTGGTGCCGATAATCGGGTCACCGCCGATACCTATGCATGTTGACTGCCCAAAACCGGCCCTCGTTAATTGATCAACCACTTCATAAGTTAGGGTCCCGCTCCTTGAAATGACAGCCATTTCACCCGGTCTGTGTATGGGGCCCGGCATGATGCCGACCTTGGTTTTTCCGGGGGATATAATCCCGGGACAATTGGGACCTATAAGGACCGAGTTTTTATCCCTTAAAAAGCTTGCCACATTAACCATATCAAGTATGGGGATACCTTCGGTAATGCAGACAATGACGCTCAGACCCGCGGATGCAGCTTCAATGATGGCATCGCCTGCGGCCGGGGGAGGAACAAAAATACAGGAGACATTTGCACGTTCTTTTTCGACGGCCTCGAATGCCGTGTTAAAGACCGGTACGCCATCAATCTGTCTGCCTCCCTTTCCCGGTGTAACGCCCGCAACGACCGATGTACCATAGTTGAGCATCTGTTTTGTATGGAAAGTTCCTTCGCGTCCCGTAATGCCCTGAACAACTACTCTGGTCTTATCATCTACAAGTATGCTCATAATTGCTCTTATCCTGCTTCTGAAACCTGTTTTGCAACCAACTCAGCCGCTTCTGTAAGGTTATTCGCCAAAAGGAATTTCAAATCTGAGTTTCCGAGTATCTCTCTCCCCTCCTCCACGTTCGTGCCCTCCATCCTGACTATAAGGGGCACATGGATACTCGTTTTTTTTGCAGCAGCCAGGATACCTCTGGCCAGTACGTCGCACCTCAGAATTCCACCAAAAATATTAATGAGGATCGCCTTAACCCGTGAATCCATAAGAATGATTTCGAGGCCCTTGGAAACCATGTCCTCGCTGGCTCCGCCACCAATATCCAAAAAATTTGCAGGTTCCGCGCCGGCCATTTTTATGACGTCCATAGTCGCCATTGCCAGGCCCGCACCGTTAACCATAGCGCCAATACTTCCATCCAGGCGAATGTAGTTTAGGTGGTATTTCTCCGCCATAAACTCGAGGGGATCCTTTTCCCTTCTATCATCGAGTTCTAAGAGTTCCTTATGCCTGAAAAGCGCGTTGTCATCAATATTGATTTTGGCATCCAGAGCAATGACTAGTCCTTCTTTAGTGGTTGCGAGAGGATTCATTTCAACGAGCGAGCAGTCAAGTGTCAGGAAGATCCTGTACGCATTTTCCATGACGGAAATAAAGCTCCTGATCGCCGCGGGCGGGGGGGGTGGGTCCAGTCTGTAAATAAGATTTCTTGCCTGGTGGGGCATCCAACCAACAACAGGATTAACATGCTCCTTGAGGATAAGTTCCGGGGATTGAACGGCGACTTCTTCTATATCCATACCTCCGGCCTGGCTGAAGATCACAACGGGTTTTGCAGTGGATCTGTCAATAGCTATGCTGAGGTAATACTCCCGGTCGATATCTATCCCCTCCTCAATGAGTACCTGGTTTACGACGACGCCGTCAGGCCCTGTCTGCTTTGTGACAAGTGATTTCCCGAGGAGGGACTCTGTGGCAGTGACTACCTCGTAGGGGTAATGAGCAACCTTGACACCACCCCCCTTTCCACGACCACCGGCATGTATCTGGGCCTTGATCACCCATGGGGGGCCTTTTATGATCTGAACCACTTTGGTTGCCTGATCGGAGTTTGTTACAAGCTGACCGTTCGGGATAGGTATCCCTGATTTCCCAAGAATGTCTTTGGCCTGAAATTCATGTAGTTTCATTATGTTAATGTCTCCAGTTTCTAATACATGCATCAAACCCGCGTAAAAACCTGTGGCTGTCCATAAAGGCTCTTTAAAAAAATTTTTATCACATCGTATTTATTATCCTTCTGTTCAATTGTCAAGCTGGACAGGTTTGAATAGTTTTACACGATAATGTTTCAATTCTTCAATGGATTCTTTTATATCGCCCAATGCCAGATGGGATTTTTGCTTGGGAAAAGGTGGAAGGGAAGGGTACCATCTTTTGGCCAGTTCCTTGATTGAGCTCACATCAATATTGCGGTAATGCAAAAAGGCCTCCAGACGGGGCATTTGTTTTATCAAAAACCGCCGGTCCTGCCAGACTGAATTGCCGCAAAGCGGGCATTCACCCTTTTTACAATACCGACGGAGAAAATTTAATGTTTCCTGTTCAGCCTGCCGGCAAGTAAAAGAGGAGTTTTTCACGCGATCCAGAAGTCCTGATGCTTGATGCTGCCTGCGGCTCCATTCATCAATAGAAGAAAGATCCCTTTTGGGATAATTTATTGCAATTTCAGGGCCTTGAGCGACAACCTCAAGTTGCTCATCCGTAATAACAGTTGCAATTTCAATGATGACGTGGCTTTCAGGATCAAGCCCTGTCATTTCCAGGTCTATCCAGATAAGCTGTTTGCTGATTTTTTTTTCAATTTTCATTGAGCACCACCCCCTCAGCCACAGTTTGACCATGAAGGACTACGATACACTTTTTTTCTTGTCTGTGTATTTTTTAACGAAAATAATCCATACTGACCAGAAAATTTTGTGAGGTTTAAAACAATTTAGTGAATTTAGATCGCAGATGGCATTTCCAGTCACGTATTGCTCGGAGTTAATGGAGAAAATGACCACTAAGAGGATTTCCTGGTTGTAAAGATCCGGAAAATTGATATATAAAACGTAAGCACTAGTCCGTATTATAAATTTCCGGGCCAAACAGTTCGGTCAAAGATGAAAGGTCGGAGAAATTGGGCTTCCACATAAATCCGTGCTCTACTCATGTTTACACACTGAATAATTGATGTAGGCGAATGTGCGACAAAAGGCATTCCACGGGAGACAGAAGCAAGTAGCCCTGACAAGCTATGTTACCTGCTGAAAAAAGAAATTGTGAGATCTGGGCAATCGGCGGCGGAAAGGGCGGTGTGGGCAAGAGTTTTATTATCAGCAGTATGGGCAACTATCTGGCATCAAAAGGGAAAAAGGTCGTTCTGATTGATGCGGATTTTGGAGGAGCAAATCTTCACACTTTTCTCGGTATCAGAAAACCGAGGTTTACACTGACGGATTTTTTTGACAATAAGTTGCCTCTTAATGAGCTTATTGTTGAGAGCCATATTGAAAATCTGGGTCTGCTGATCGGCACGATTGGTTCACTGGCGCCTGATAGCATGAAGTACACGCAGAAGCTCAAACTTTTCAGGCATATCGAGGGGCTTGATACCGACTATATACTTATTGACCTTGGAGGGGGGACGCATTTCAATACGATTGATACTTTTTTGCTTGCCGACAAGATGTTAATAGCGGTTGTTCCCGAAATAATAGCCATAGAAAACGTGTATTATTTCCTCAAGAATATCCTTTTCAGGAAACTTGTTAATGTGCTTGGCGCACACGGCCTCAAGTACGTTGTCAGGGATGCCTGGCAAAACAGGGGAGAGCACAATGTAACGAACTTCAAGCAACTCCTTGATCATTTAAAGGGCCTGTCGGAATCCATCGGGCAGATAATTAATGAAGAAATGTCACGTTTTACTATTTATATTGTCTTGAACCAGATCAGGACCAGCGAAGACATCATGATTGGAAATTCCGTGAAAAGCATATGTATAAAATACTTTGGTCTCAAAACCAAATTTATTGGATACGTCGAACATGATGACTTTATCTCCAGGTGTATCAACAAAAGGCGGGCCTTTATGGAGACCTACCCGACATCGCGTTGTGCCAAAGAGATAGAAAGGCTTGCTGAAAATCTTCTAGAGGGGAGGCAATTAGGTATCAAGACTCAGGCATGAACCGGGAGGAATACAATAAATACTTTGAGATCCTTGAGCTTTCACCGGAATCGTCGTTGACGGAGGTTCGAAGAGCATACTTGCATCTGAAAAGCCTTTATTCAACAACCTCTATTGTGACATTACCCGTTGAAAATGAAATTTCGGAGAATCTCAACGAACAAATACTCCTGCAGGTTGAAGATGCATACCAGAACCTTTTATCCCTGTATAAAGAGGAGGGTAGCGCTCCGGAAAGAGACATAAAGAATATTGTATCGGAAGTTACCATTTTTAATGGGCCTGCGCTAAGGGAGATAAGGGAAAGGCTTTCTATTGATTTGCGCGATGTTGCCCTTGTCACAAAAATTCAGATGCAGCACCTTGAGAACATCGAGCTTGAAAAATACGAGTCCCTTCCTGTCGAGGTATATGTCAGGGGCTATGTCGCCAGCTATGCAAGGTATTTGTCTCTCGACCCCAAAAAGGTGGCGGATGATTATATGAACGAATATCATGTGTGGAAAGAGACGCAGGAAAAAATGAAGAAAAAACGGCTATAGCTGCCTTGCCACTATTGATATCCTCGTAAAGCCATTTTGCGCATTTTTTCCCGGCGGAGGAGGGATATCTCTCCCCCGCCCGCATCCTCCCGCTTCGCGGGATGGATGGACTTTTTACGAGTCTGTCTATATAGCTGTGAAGAGATTTATCGTAAAACTTGGTATCCTTGGCGGGATGCTTTTGGGTCTTCCGTATCTGGGTGTATTTCTGGCCGGGTTTCCGGTGGACCGGTATCTTGAATTTCCCCCTGAGACCAAGTATGTCACACACGCGTCCTTTTCATGGGGCGCTTTTGTCATCTACGGCCTTTTCATCCTTGGGGTGGTTTTTCCGCTGCTGTTGAAAGGGATACAGGCTGTAAGGCGGACAGAGACCAAGATTTTAATTTTACACCGTTTTCCATGGTGGGGTTTTCTCGGAATTCTGACAGGGTTGATTTCCTGGATCCTCGCGTGGACACGTTTCCCGTGGTTTAAAACATATCAGCCCTACACTTTTACCCCTCTCTGGCTCTCGTTTATCCTCGTCGTCAATGCACTGACAGTCCGTCGTATGGGCCGTTGCATGATGCTGGACCGCCCGGGATTTTTCCTGCTGCTTTTCCCTGCAAGCGCCGCCTTCTGGTGGTTTTTTGAATACCTTAACCGTTTTGTTCAGAACTGGCACTATGTGGGTGTTGTCTTCAGTGCCTGGGAATATTTCTGGTATGCCACCCTGCCGTTTTCTACGGTCCTGCCGGCGGTCCTGGGTGCCAGGGAATGGATACTTACTTTTGGGTGGGTTGAGAAAGGATTCGCGTGGTTTTTTCCCGTATCGGTCTCAAAGCCCAATATCCCGGCCTGGTTTTTTTTAGTTGTCTCAGGGGCCGGGCTGGCGGGAATAGGCGTATGGCCCGATTATCTCTTCCCGCTTCTTTGGGTGTCTCCTCTTCTCATCATTGTATCTTTGCAGGTCATCATGGGTGAAAGACATATCCTTTCGGGGATGAACGCAGGCGACTGGCGACTGGTCGTATCTTCCGCCATGTCGGCCCTTCTTTGCGGTTTTTTCTGGGAGATGTGGAACTTCTTCAGCCTGGCCAAATGGGAATACACGGTGCCATTTGTTAACCGTTACCGGCTCTTCGAGATGCCTGCTCTGGGGTATGCGGGCTATCTTCCTTTTGGATTGGAAATAGCCGCCATAGAAAAGATGATGAATAGCCATGGCCAATATAGAGAGACAAACTGGCCTAGGCAATCATAAGGCGCCGTTCGCAGTAACAACTAATTATCTTGCGGGTTTAAGTCCCGCCCAGGGAGTTG
>CAZIXY010000191.1:0-6547 GCA_964543315.1 uncultured Desulfobacteraceae bacterium
AAAGCGACGGATCTGTTAATGAATCGATACCCTTCCTTTTTTCATAAAGGTGTTTTTTTCGGCCTGTTTCTTCTCCTTAACTTGATTGGGGCTCCGGCACATGCAGAGCAACCCATTCCAAAGCAAAGGGGGCTTATCAATGATTTTGCCAATGCCATTCCATCGGCTTATGAGCAAAAGATCTCGGTGATTACACGGGAACTTCTTCAGAAAACCGGCGTTCCCGTGGTTGTTGTGACGATGCCTGATATTGGAGACGCGGAATATAACGATTATGCAAACCGCATGTACAGCGCATGGGGAATCGGCAAAAAAGGAGAGGATAAAGGCGTCCTGATCTTTGTTACAATCAAAGAAAGAAAGATGCGTATCGAGACCGGCTACGGCGTTGAAGGCATCCTGCCTGATGGTCTGGTAGGTGAGATACGGGACAATTACATGATTCCCTATCTTAAACAAAACAAGTTCGGGGAAGGATTGCTGAACGGTACCATTGCCGTGGCACAGGTAATTGCGAAGGGTTCCGGTGTCAAGCTGACCGGCCAGGCGCCTGTCAGGGTCTCCAAAAAAAGAAAATCCGGATACTCGATATTTCCTCTTATATTCATCATTTTGATCTTCATGTTCGCCTCACGACGCCGCGGCGGGTCCTGGCTCCTCTTTCCGCTCTTGCTCATGGGCATGGGCGGAGGAGGCAGGTACGGAGGCGCCGGATTTGGCGGGAGTTTCGGCGGATTCGGCGGCGGATTCGGCGGATTTGGCGGTGGCATGAGCGGAGGAGGAGGAGCAGGAGGAGGGTTTTAGGATGGCAAAAAGCATTAAAGATCCAAAAGAAATATTCACTGAAATCACCGAAGACTATAATATGATCTTTGGTGATGATCTTATCAGCATTATTGAATACGGCAGCGCCACAGGCAAGGATTACCGGCCCGGGAAGTCTGATATCAATTTCATGCTTGTCCTCTCGGAAGAAGGGATCGAACGCCTTGACAGGGCATTTGATATTATTAAAAAGTGGCAAAAAAGGAATGTGGCCATCCCGCTCTTTCTTACAGAAAGTTACGTGGGAACGTCCTTAGATGTTTTCCCCATCGAATACCTGAATTTTCAGGGGAACTATGTTCTCGTCTTTGGGAAGGATATTCTGAAAGACCTTGCCTTTGATCGGGAATTCATTCGACTCCAGTGCGAGCGAGAGATCAAGGGCAAACTGCTCATACTTAGAGAGGCATTTCTTGAGACATCCGGAAAGGGGAAAGCACTAAAAGGGCTCATCGGCCAATCCATTTCATCCTTTGTCGCCATTTTTGAAGCACTTCTTTATCTGAAAGGCCAAGACCTCCCCAATACAAAAAGGGAGATCATCAAAGCAACGGCCGCGGAATTTGATATGGACGCCGGTGTGTTTGAAAAGCTGCTCGACATAAAGGACGAAAAAGTCAAGCCGGGGGATATGGAAGTCATGGGCTTGTTTAAGGATTATTTGAGGGAAGTACGAAAATTGGCAAAACAGGTAGATACCTTGGGAGGACAACATGAGTAAGACTCTGAAAACCACATTGATTATTATCGGCGTACTCATTCTCATCATTTTGATCCCATTTTCATATCTGAAAGGGACATACAACACCCTCGTCACCATGGATGAGGGTGTCAAGGCGGCGTGGGCCCAGGTTGAAAACCAGCTTCAGCGCCGGTACGACTTGATTCCCAACTATGTGGAAACAGTCAAGGGTTATGCGAAACAGGAAAGGGAAGTCTTTATAAAGGTCACAGAGGCGCGTTCAAAGGTAGCGGGTGCCAACAGTATCAATGATAAGATCCAGGCCAACAATCAACTTTCCTCCGCCCTTTCACGCCTACTTGTCGTTGTGGAGCGCTATCCTGATTTAAAATCAAATGCCAACTTTATCCGCCTGCAGGACGAGTTGGCCGGAACTGAAAATCGTATTGCGGTCGAGCGTCGGCGTTTTAATGAGACAGTAAAGTTATTCAATACAAAAATACGCAGGTTCCCGACCAATATGCTTGCCGGTATGTTTGGCTTTGAAAAGGCGGCTTTTTTCGAAGTCCCCAAGGAACGCCAGGAGGCTCCCAAGGTCAAATTTTAGGAGATTAAAAGGAGAAAGATGAACCATGATACGCGCAAAACTCTGGTTTCGTTGTGCAGCCGTGCATGACCCCACCACACCTATAATAGTGAAACCGGCCGTGATCGGCTGGGAGGCCAAGGAAAGAGATGTAGACCTGACGATTGAAAGGGCCTTTAAGGGTGATGAACTTGTCCTGAGAATGAAAGGATGGGTCACTGTTGATGTGAAAAAGGTGGTCAAAATAGTCAAAAAACATGCTTTTCTTAAGATTCTTGATGAACGCGAACTTGTTGTGGAAATGGAAACGGAACGCAATTATGAAGAACTGGTAAGGGAAATTCAGGAGAACTTTAAAGATCAGCTGAACCTCGAAAGAATATGAATGGATGAAAATGACTTAAGCCCGATCCAGCTGCCTATCAACGGAACCCTGGATCTTCATATGTTCTCACCTAAAGACGCCGCATCCGTGGTAAAAGAATATATCCGCTCATGTCTTGAGAAAAAAATTTACGAAATCAGAATCATTCATGGAAAGGGAAAAGGGGTTCTCCGAGAGACAGTACACGCCCTGCTCGAAAGGCATCCCGATGTGATGGAGTATAAACTGGACAGCGGTCCCTCAAGTTGGGGGGCTACCCTGGTTGTTCTGAGGAATAAATGACCGCCTGGATCTCCTAAGGATTTTCAAACAAAGGCAAAACACCGTCGCTATGGCGGGCCATGGGGCTCTTCGAAAGGTCGCGTCTTCCGGATCAAACCCCCTCCGCCTTGTGACGCGGTCCGAGTCGCGGTCTGCATGGCACCGAACTCATTGTATCCAGCACCAAAAGATAATCCTATGCGTCTTTTGAAAAGAGACCCCCATGCCCCTTAACTTCTTAATTATTAGAGGCGAAACTTGCCCTCCGTCATTCTGGCGGGGTCTGGGACTCTTCAAAGGGATGCATCATGGCCATCCAGTAACAGTTTGCTTCTGGATGGATCGATCAGCTTTCAGCCAAACCCTTGTTTGGTATATTGCTGAATGCTGAACGCTGATTGCTAAGTGCTAGCCCGTCCTCGGGCTCAGGAAGAGCGCCAGGCCAAACCTTTTAAACTTTATCCCTATCTAAGGTGGTCGGGCCTTGGATCTCTCCTTTCATTTTGCCCGCATCTCCTCTTTTACCATGGCAAACATTTTCTCCCTGTCAACCGGCTTTACATTCCTTACGATCCATTCCCGAACCTTTTTTCCAGCAGCAAGCGACTGTTTGTAGCTCATGAAATCAAGTTTTATTCCAAGTCCATCCGCTATTCTTGTTGCCAGAACCGGCCATACCGCACCAATATCCCCTATGACCGGAACACTGCCCGGGATCCTTGCAAACCCGGACATCTCCATTCGAAATGGAATCCCCATGAGCTTTGTCTTTGGCAGACCCTTTTCGACCGCATCGGAGACCATTCTGGATTTTTTCTCCTTAACCCAGGCCTTTTCCAGGTTTGGATCGAGATCGATACGAACGATTTTTTTCCCTTCAAGCGAATAGGTCCAACCTCCTTCCCAATCCGTCCATATACCGTGGCCTGTATAGAGCTCAAACGGCCCGTCGTGGATTTCCTGAGAAAGCGCAAGGGCTGACTCGATAATCACATCCGCACTGTCCATGAGCCTTGCGATCCTTTGGCAGCGTTCCGAAATGGACAAAGAGTCTCCAATAGCAAGACCGACCTCCCCTCCACCCACCAGCTGGGGCACGGTGACCAGCACGGGGATGTCATTCTCTGACCCGGCTCCGATCATTGTATAAGGGTCTGCACCGTACCCGACAATCTGTTCGAAAGGGGCCCCGCAGCGCTTCGCAAGGGCAAGGACCTCGCGGGCCAACCTTTCTGTTCGAAGCCCTGTGGGATAGGCCATATTGCCGGCCACTTTGATGATCGTACTTCCTTTTGCCCTTCTCATCCTTCGGTAGAGGTTTCGGTCAATATATATTTCTTTTTGATACCTTTCCAATATGGCTCCCGAAATCATACTGACCTCAAATTGCCCGTCCGAAGGAAGTTTTTCTGCGTCAAACCCGAAGGCCTTGCCGTCAAACCTTTTTACCTTTTCAAGGGTGCCCCCCATCTCATGATTGATCACAGCAGAACTTGTAGAGACTCCGTCGATGATACCTTTTCGCATCAATCCCGCAATAAGGGTTGTCACACCTTCATGGATATTCGGACCGCTGCCAACAACAGCCACGACCTTACCGCCACCTTTCTTGGATTCTACTATTTCCTTAACAGCGCGGTTCAACCTGGCCTTTGTCTTAGGTGCCAGGCCTTTGTATATTCTTTCTATTGCTTGTCGATCAATTGCCACCATCATGCGCTCCCTTCCCCCGACAGTTTATAGCCTATAGATTCACAAATATTGTCAACCATCCGTTAAGAGCTTCTTTATCACCCGTGCATGTTTTTCCGCAGCCCCCTGATTTTCCAGGGCTGTCTCCCTTGCCCTTTCGCCATACCCACGCACTTCGTCTGGGTGTTTCAAAAACCAGATTGCCTTTTCAGCCAGCATTTCAGGGTCGTATACCGGCACAGCCGCACGCGCCCGTTCCAGCAATTCCTTTGCATCCAAAAAGTCCTCCATGGAAGGCCCGTAAAAAACGACCTTCCCCCAGATTGCCGGCTCCAATGGATTCTGCCCACCGAGAGGGACAAGGCTTGCACCGCAAAAAACAAGCGTACCGACGCTGTAAATCTTAAAGAGCTCACCGAAGGTGTTGATGATAATGACCTTCTCAGTACGTATTGCCTCGCCCTCGCCAAGATCCGTCCGGAGTTGACATTTGAGGCCTCTCCTTTCAATCATGGCTTCGATGGCCCGTGTTCTTTCTATATGCCTTGGGACTATGATCAAAATCGTCTCCGGAAAATCCTGAAGCATTTTTTCGTACACATCCAGGACCATTTCCTCCTCACCCTCACGTGTGCTGCCTGCCACAAAAACCGTCTCCCTATCATCGAGATTCAAGACCTTCCTTATTTCCGCTTCCATTGAGGGTTCCACACTGCTGCCCAGCAGGTCATATTTGGCATTTCCGTTTATCTCAATTTTTTGTGGGTCGGCGCCCATTGACCTGATGCGAGCGGCATCTTCCTTTAGGATCATGCTGAAGACATCGATGTTTTTCAGGATCTCCCTGAAAAAAGGACGGAGCTTGAGGTATCCTCCAATAGACCTCACAGATATCCGCCCGTTAATGAGTGCGGTTTTTATGCCCATGCGGTGCGCCTCAAAGAGCCAGGCGGGCCAGATCTCGGTTTCCAGAAAGACCATCACATCAGGGCGAACCGTAGAGAGTGCCTTGCGGACCGAGCCAAAAAAATCAATTGGAGCAAAAATCACGGGAATATCTTTCTGAAAGGTCTCCTGTGCCATCTCTCTGCCATGTTCGGTAAACATGGAGACGATCACCGAACAGCCGGGAATTATCCTTCTTAAGACTTCAATAATGGCATCGGCCACCTTGACTTCCCCAAGAGAAACAGCATGGATCCAGATCCGGGGAGACCCTGAAAGTCCCTGGACCTTCTTTGCGGGCACTATTCCCAATCGCTCCTTAAAATGACGGCCATGTCGCCCGGTTATTCGCGTATAGCCCCAAACCACGGGAACCATAAAAATGAACAGGCCGCTTGTCAGAATCTGGTATGGCCGGTATAAAAAACTCATGACATTTTTTATTCCTTCTCCAGAGAAGGAAGGATCACGCCCCCGGAGGGGATGATGTGCACTGCGGGATTGATCGGACAGATTGTCCCGCTTATATCAATTGCCTGCTCCAGGTCATCTGCATACAAAAAACCCATTTTTTCACCGGTTTCTCTTGGAATGTCTTTCGATACCAGGATGATCTTGAATTTATGCTGGATGGCCAGGGTCATTCCCAAGGCCATATTTAAGTCAATGGCACCCCCTTCCATGATCAAACGGTTGTTCTTAAAATGCTCCAGCACGGCACCCAAAAGATTATGGCCGTATCTTACGTGAAATTCCTCGAAACTTTTGACAAACGCTTCAGGAAGATTCCCTTCACAGTCTGCGGCCAGGATAATACAACCACCTTCTTTCGTAACCATAGAAGCCGGGGCAAGGGGCTTTACGATTTGCGGGCCCTCCGCGTATGGAAATGACGTAATAATAGTCAGGTCCGACTTTTCCGGAAACTTTCGGCAGATGATGGACTTGCTTTTTTCAATACCGGCAAGATGTGCGCGGACGGGATCCCCTGAAACCACCTCATAAACCTGATCCCTTGGATCCAGGATTCCGTTGATGACGTAACCCAGCCTTGCGGAACGGGAAATAGCACAGACCTGATCGTAAAAAAGATTCCCTTCTATCTTTCCGAGACCGGTTTCTTCCTGGAAAGTGTATTTGAGATGGTGCTCACGGATGGAATCAAAGTCAG
>CAZIXY010000192.1:0-6542 GCA_964543315.1 uncultured Desulfobacteraceae bacterium
GTTCGGTAATGAGAGTAAAAGAGGACCAGGCTGTTCGAGAAAATGTGACTCTTGAGGCCTTGGCTCAACTGAAACCTGCCTTTAAAGAAGATGGGGTAATCACAGCTGGTAACGCTTCGCCTTTAAATGCGGCCGCATCATCTATTCTTTTAATGAGTAAAGAAAAGGCGCAGGAAAAAGGGATTAGACCTTTGGCCACGATACGGTCTATAGGATTTGCCGGCGTGGATCCGACGATCATGGGCGTCGGCCCTGTCCCTGCCACCCTGAAAGCCTTGAAGAGCGCAGGCCTAGAGGTGAAGGATATTGATTACTGGGAGATCAACGAGGCCTTCACTGTGGTAACACTAAATTGTATCAAGGAATTACAGATCGAGCCTGAGTGTGTCAATGTCAAAGGCGGGGGAACTGCTATTGGTCATCCGCTTGGAGCCACCGGTTGCAGACTGGTTGGGACACTCGCAAGAATCCTCCAGCTGGAAAATGGGCGTTTTGGTTGCGCAAATGCCTGCTGTGGCGGTGGGCAGGGTGTTGCCACCATTATTGAACGAGAAGAATACGACTGGTAGACAACAAAAAAAGAAAGAAGATCATACCATTTTCAAAACAAAACCTTAGGCCCCTTTCAACACTAATATTTTGACCGCTACATATTTGGGAGGAGGAACCATTATGAGAACGAAACAGGAGTGGCTTGAAGGCATATATAAAATGAAGCGGAACCTCTATATAGGAGGAGAGAAGATCGGTCGTGACGATGAAAGGCTGATCCCAACTACCAATATTATGGGTACCACCTTTGACCTAGCTTTGGATCCGAAATACGAGGCCCTTTTGACCGCAACTTCTCACCTAACCGGCGAGAAAATCAACCGTTTCTGTCATATCCACCAGACTCCCGAAGACCTTCACAAAAAGCAGGACATGACCCGCTTCCTTTGCCAGAAAGTGGGGGGGTGCATCCAGAGATGTATGGGCGTTGATGCGGCCAATGCCATCTATACGGTATCGTATGAGGCTGACAAAGAGAACAACGGTGCAACTCAATACCATGAAAACTTCAAGAATTGGTTGATTCGCTTTCAGAGTGAAGACTTGGTCGGCTGTTGTGCGCAGACGGACGTAAAAGGCCACCGAATGAAACGACCGAGTCAGCAGGACGATCCTGATTCCTATGTTCATGTGGTGGAAAGGAGAGGCGACGGTATCGTTGTTCGTGGGTGTAAGGTCCATATTTCTGAAGCAGCTATCGCAGACGAGATCCTTGTAGTTCCGACCCGAGCGCTTATGGAAGCGGATAAAGATTATGCTGTTTCTTTTGCTGTGCCTGGTGACTGGGACGGGGTGAAGCACCTCTTAACGATCCATAACTATCGGGATCGAAAGCATTTTCCAAGGGGTTTCAATGGAGGAAGCTGTGATTCATATGTAATTTTTGACAATGTGTTTGTCCCCTGGGAAAGGGTTTTTCTATGTGGAGAATATAAGCATGGGGGCATCCTGGCCTTATTGTTTGCGCTTTTTCATCGCCACAGCTATTCGGGCTGCAAACCTGCCCTTGGGGATCTAATGTTGGGGGCTTGCGCGCTTGCTGCTGACTGCAATGGGATTACTAAGGCAAAGCATGTGATAGATAAGTTTGCCGAAATTATCAAGGTGACTGAACTGGGTTATGCGGCCGGGTTTACAGCATCGGCCCTGGCCAAGCCGGAGGTATACATTCCAGGGCTCGGATTCAGGTCTTACGGACCAGGAAACATGATACCCCATTCCATTTATTGTAATGTTGGTAGATGTCTGACGGGTGAAGCCGTGTTCCACGAAATGGAGATCCTGGCTGACATTACAGGAGGGATTCCTGCTACATTTCCTTACGAGGGAGAGTTCGTAAATCCCGAGGTGAAGGATTTGACAATGAAATATATCACCAGGAACCCGGAGATAAGCGCTGAAAATCAGGCCCAACTATGGCGTTATATCGGTGATATCGCAGTGTCGGCTAAAGCTGGATGCTCACTTTTCGGGGCTTTGCACGGTGGCGGTTCGCCAAGGATGGAAAGAATTGCCATCACTTCACAGTATGATATCGACGCCCGACGTGAAATGGTCCGGAGGATTGCCGGTATGACCAAAGACTAAAAGGCTTCGTTCCATCGACGGGTTGCAGGCCAGTAGACAACGGCAAGATGATTTAAGCATATATTGCATTGGGCTTGCCCGCCGGGATCCTCCATTTTTCTCATAGGGGAATTGATATGTATTGGTTTGCCGCGCATATGCGTTTTACACGTTTTGATGGGCCAATAGCCGACAGTGAGAAGAATAGTAATGGGACTCTCGTATAAACCCATGTGTAACGGAGGTACAAACGAAAAAAATGACAGGAAAGCGAGTGATAACGAAACCGCTTTATTTTGAAGATTTTCACCCGGGTCAGAAATTTGTGACAAAAGGGCGCACCGTGACGGAGGCCGATATTGTGAATTTTGCGGGCCTTTCCTGGGATCACAACCAGCTTCATACCGATGCTGAATATGCCGCTAAAACCGGCTTCGGGAATCGGATCGCTCACGGGCTTTTAGGGCTTGCCATCCAGGCTGGGCTCGCCTATCAGCTCACTGAGGGAACCCTCATAGCGTTTCTCCATCTGACCTGGGAATTCAAACTGCCTATTTATATTGGAGACACCATCCATGTGGAACAGGTAGTCAAAGAAATGCGTGACAGCTCAAAGGAAGACCGGGGTATATTAACTTTCGAGAAAGAGATTATTAATCAGCGAAACGAAATTGTGCAATCAGGAACAACAACAGTTCTTCTGGCTAAAAGACCGCGTCATGTCAAAACAGGTGAATTGTGTTTTACTTAGAATTAACTGCCTGACATTTTATTGATTCCGAAGGACGAAAGGAGGATATAGTCAATGGAAATCAAAAAGATATTCGTTGCAGGTGCAGGCCTGATGGGTAGTGGTATCGCCCAAGTATGTGCGCAGGCTGGTTATGAGGTTGTTATGCGGGATCTTAATGATGAGATTCTCGAGAAGGGGCTAAACGCCGTTAAATGGTCTGTTGGTAAATTAATAGAAAAGGGGAAAGTCCAGGGCACGGTTGAGGAAATCATGGGAAGGATTCACCCAACAACCGATCTTTCATTGGCCAAAGAGGCGGACTTTGTGTTCGAGGCCATTATTGAAGATGTGGAGATAAAAAGAACTCTATTTTCAGAACTGGATAGAATCTGTCCCGACCACACGATCCTTGCTACGAATACCTCTGCCATCCCTATCACCAACATCGCAGAAGCAACGAAAAGGCCGTCCAAGGTTGTGGGTACTCATTTTTTCAGCCCTGTTCCCATGATGAAAATCATGGAACTTGTGAGGGGATTGCTCACATCAGATGAAACCTTAGACGTTGCAGAACGTCTGGGAAAAAGCATTGGCAAGCAAACGATCCGTGTCAACCGCGATGTGGCCGGTTTTGCATTAAACCGGATAAATTTTCCCAGCACCATAGAAGCAATTAAATTGGTCGAAGCGGGAGTGGTGAGTGTCGAGGATGTGGACAAGGGTATGCGCCTCGGGTTTGGAAGGCCGATGGGGCCATTTGAAACAAGCGATCTCGCAGGTCTGGATGTGGGCCTGAACGCAATGAGCGCGGTGTACAAGGAAACCCAGGATGAGAAGTTTCACCCACCCATGCTCCTTCAGCGAAAGGTAAAAATCGGGCATCTGGGGAGAAAAACCGGGATAGGATGGTATAAATATGACGAAAAGGGCAACAAAGTCGGTCCCGCCGACGAGTAAAAGATCGCCAGTGGCTGATTGAATATGGGACGGGACATCTGGTCGTGGTGGATAAGCAGTCCATTTCAAGTTCAAGGTTTCTAAGACCTTTTGAAACCAGGTTTCTAAATCACGATGAGTTGGCCAAATGAAATATGAAAATTTCTTTCAACCATCCGCCGCCGGTCAATGCCTGGAACCTTGCTACTATGGAGGAGTTTGAAAGAGTCATCCCAGAGCTGCAAAACGATAAAGAAACTAGGGTGGTCATCCTTACGATGCGGGGAAAAATGTTTTTCAGCAGGTTTTGATATAATGGATGCCGCGAATGCTGCAAAGATTAGCCCTAAAGGTAGGCCCTTATGGAGAAAAATTGATCGCTTTCCAAAACCGGTCATAGCGGCCATCAATGAATTTGCGCTGGAAGGAGGGCTCTAACTTGCACTGGCCTGCTATTTTTGAATCATGGTAGATGACCTTAACGCGACGCTTGGTTTAACCGAACTTAATCTCGGCATTATTCCCGGATGGGGTGACTCAACCTTTGCCCCTCTTATTGGTCGAGCAAAGGCCCGGGAGGTGATTCTTTTGACTAATAAGATTAACGGTCAAGAGGCCCTGAAAATTGGGCGGGTGGATCAATTGTCCAAATCGGGAAAACTCATGGACAATGCCCCTGGGTCTGCGCAAAGGTTACCTGAAATGCCACCGATCGCTGTCAGTTTCGTTTTAAAGGGGATGACCCCGGATGGCCCCGGGCGCTTACGAGGGGATCGCTGATCGCTGCAATATTTGAGGGAAGATAGGAAGAGAGAGCTGTTATGCCAGCAAGAGTAAAACATATAGGGGTGATCGATGGGGCCCGAACTGCCTTTTGCGGTGCAGGTGAAATCGAAAAATTGGAGGATACAGGAAGATGAAAAAGCGCGTCGTTTCTATAACCAGATATGAGTCTTCCCTGGATTCCCTTGCAAAAGCCATTGAAGATGCAAAGGGTTTTGAAAAACTCGACCCAAGAAAGCAGGTTTTGATCAAGCCGAACCTAGTGGGATGGGACCCCTATTATCCTATCGCACCTTATGGAGTATATACAACCTCCAGATTGGTGGAGGATATGGTTATCCTGCTTAAGGACTACGGAGTCAGAGACATTACCATCGGTGAAGGATCTGCGCCAAGAGGGGGGAAAAAGGCGGGAAAATTAAGAGGTACCAAGCTGATCTTTAGCGCCTTAGGATATGAGCATCTTCAAAGGAAATATGGTGTGAGGCTGCTTGATTTTTTCGACGAGCCTTTTCAAACGGTCAACTTGGGAGATTTTTCCCTGAATTTTGCTCAGGCAGCTCTAAGGGCGGACTTTGTGATCAATATGCCGGTCCTCAAGACCCACAATCAGACCATCCTATCACTGGGCCTCAAGAACCTCAAAGGCTGTATCGATCTGAAATCACGCAGGATCTCTCATAATGAAAAGGTCCCCCTAGATTTTTTCTGCGCACTCTTTGCAGAAGCGATCCGGCCTGCATTGACAGTACTGGACGGCATTTATGGCCTTGAAAAAGGACCTTATTATCTTGGTACTGCACGTCGGATGAATGTGATCGTTGCATCGCAGGATCCCCTTGGCGTTGACGTTATCGGAGCCATGCTGGCAGGTTATGAACCCTCAGCTATTAAACATATTGCTATTTACGCAAAAAGGAATCACCGTTCTTTGGATTTGGAGGCCTTTGCTCTTAAAGGCTTTGGTCTAGAGACGTTCATACGGCCATTTAAATGGGATTTCAATTGGCGGGAGGATAATACCGGGCCCAAGAGTTGGGACAAGCTTGGAATATCAGGAATCAGCGTTCCGAAGTATGATCAAACCATTTGCACGGGTTGTTCGAGTATGTACAATCCTCTTTTGATGCTGATCAGATCGGCCTATAAAGGCAAACCGTTTGATGGAATTGAAGTGCTAACAGGCAAGAAAATGACGCCTTCACCGGGATTCAATAAGACAGTTCTTTTCGGGAATTGCATGATTAAGAAAAACCGGCAGAATCCGAACATCAGGAAGCTGGTTTGTATCAAAGGTTGCCCTGTCACCATGGAAGAGCTTATAAAAAAACTTAGAGAAATGGGGCTAGATATTGATGTGGGATTTTACGCCAAGTTCCGCAAATCGTTGGCCAAAAGATATGACCAAAACCCTGACTTTGATCCGAGTCACTATTTCATGCCGGGGGCCATTGGAAACCAAAAGGATGCGGCTTTTTTAGAGTAACCTAAAGATACTCTCATCGGGGTGAGATAGACTATTTACTTGCGTCTAGCAAGGTTGGGAGTTGAGAGCCTGACATGAAGAAGGTGAGGCGGAGGAGGAAATGCTTGTGTCCGATCACGGGGGAGTGAGTCCTGTCTAATCGGGGAACGAGCCCACACAGCTCAAGACGAACGGGGATTTTAGGGGACGCTTAGAAGAACTGGATTGGCGCGTCAAGCGCAATTCTTCCAATTGTAATGAGGCCTCTTCCTCGCATAGTCCATATCGCAAGGGCAAGAACGGCGGTGGAAAAAAGGAGGAGCAAAAGAAAAAGAAAGGCTGCAAAGGCTATCGTTAACAGATGCTCGAGGCAACACGGGTCAAAGAGATCGAGCCCTCGACCTGCTGCTGCCGCAACAGGCATTTTGATGAGATCGCCCTCTACACGCAGTAGCGTGTCCACGAAAGATTTTCGCGGGAGTTTGTCATGTGTACGGCAAACGGCAT
>CAZIXY010000193.1:0-6447 GCA_964543315.1 uncultured Desulfobacteraceae bacterium
GTGATGCCGTTTTGCGGCACTGCAACCGAAACTATCTTGATAAGTTAGTTGAAAGTCCATCAACAGGCCGAGGGTGGGTAAGACCCGGCCTGGGGTGAGAGTGGAACCGTTTAAATTTACTTTAAATGGCGGGGGAGGGGAAGCCCTTCCCCGCCGAGTAAAAAGGCGCAACGCGACTTTTTACGAGGTTATCAACGGAGGATACCATGAAGATAAAAAAACTTTCCCTTACCGGATTCAAGTCTTTCATGGACAGACTTGAGATCACATTTCCCCTTGGAATCAGCGGGGTAGTAGGGCCTAACGGTTGTGGGAAAAGTAACATCGTTGATGCTATCAGATGGTGCATGGGAGAGCAGAGCCCCAAGTTATTGAGGGGCAGGCGGATGGATGATGTCATTTTCAGTGGCTCGGGGGATTACAAGCCTCTGGGAATGGCGGAGGTCTCCATTGTCCTGGAAAACGGGGACGGCCTCTTTCCACCTGCATTTGCGCAGGATGAAGAGATCTCCGTTACCAGACGACTCTATCGATCAGGGGAGAGCGAGTACCTTATCAACAAGGTTCCATGCAGGCTTAAGGATATCCAGGAAATTTTCATGGATACGGGCCTGGGTAACAGGGCCTATTCCATTATTGGTCAGGGTAGAATCGGGACGATCCTGGAGCAAAAACCTGAAGAAACCCGTGTTATGCTGGAAGAGGCCGCCGGGATCACAAAGTACAGGAAAAAGGTGGAGGCGTCGCAAAGAAAGATAGAGCTTACGGAAATCAATCTTCAACGAGTGGAAGACATCCTGGCAGAGGTTTTGAAACAGATGAGGTCTCTCAAGAGACAGGCTTCGAAGGCCCGGCGTTACAAGACGATTGGCGAAGAGATCAAAAATCTGGAGCTCACCCTATACTCTAATAATTATTATCAATTTAAAGAGGATTCAGGGAAAAAACTGAAGTCAAATGAAGATCTTATCCAACAGGAAATAACCAAGTCCACTGAACTCTCCCGGATTAACGCCAAAATTGATGCCCTTAATCTGAAGCTGGAAGAAAAGGATACAGCTTTGTCTAACCTTAGGAAAAGACAATTTGACCTGGGGGACAGGGTCCACAGAAAAGAAGCCGGTCTTCAATCTCTCAATGGGGAAATCAAGATGCAGGAGGAACTGGAACAAAGGCTCTCCGGGGAAAAGGAGGAGATAAGAATCCGGATTGAAGGCCTTGAAGGAGAAAAACAGAAGCTTAAGAGAGAGAAAGTCGAAGTTGAGAAAAACTTCAATAATCTGAAAGGGGAAATTTTACTCAAAGAGAAAAGGGTGCGAACAAAGCGAGATTTTTTGAAACAAATAAAGGAAGGTTACGAAAAGGCCCGGACGGAATTGAATGCCGGTGAGAACAAAGAACTGGGGCTCAGCCACGAGTCAGGTTATTTAAACAAGATGATAGATCAGATTACAGACAGTCGGTCCCGGCTTGAGGAGGAACTGAAAGAGGTCAAGGCCAAAATCGAGAATATCATGAGGGCTTCTGAGAGGAAGAGCCTTGCCAGGGAGGAAACAGCAGAAAGACTGAAGGAAATTGAAGCGTCTATCGAGCAAGAGAACTCCAGCAGCGAAGAACTTGAGCAGGAGTCAAAGCTTGTTGAGACCGAACTCAAAAAAGCGGAGGCGGATCTGAATTTATGTCAGTCCCGGTTTGCAAGTCTGCAGGCCCTGACAGAGAATTTTGAAGGGTATAAGATGGGTGTCAGGACCATAATGAAGGCCAAAGACCTGGAGGCTTTGAGACAGGGTCACGTCTTAGGCCTTGTTGCGGATGTGATTCAGGTGGAGCCGACGTATGAACAGGCCGTCGAAGCTGTGCTGTCAGACAAACTGGAGTATATCATTGTAGAATCTCAGGAAGACGGCAAACAGGCAGTTGATTACCTGAAAAAGAAGGCAAAAGGCAGAAGCAGTTTTATTCCCCTCAAGGAATTGAAGCAAAACGGGAATGGTAGGAAGGTTGGGTCGCAGTTTTCGTTTTTGCCGGATCTTATTTCCGCTCCGGATACATTCAGGCCGTTGATAAATGCCTTGCTTGGAGACACGATTCTGGTTAAAGACCTTACCGAAGCCGTATCGGCATGGGAAAGGAATGGAAAGGACCATTGTTTTGTGACCCTTGACGGGGATATGGTTGACCAAAGAGGCGTAATAAGTGGAGGAAAGCTTAGTCAGAGTTCACGTGGCCTTCTTGCCAGAAAGCGGGAGATAAAGGAACTGAAACAGCAGGCCGGACATCTCAAAGAGGCTGTGGACGGTCATGAGCTGAAACTCAAAACCACCCTTTTGAAGATGCAGGAAAGGAAAGAGGCCGTTAATAATTTGATGGAAGACAAGTGGAGTTGCCAGGAAGATATTAATGAGTTTGACAAGACGCTTTTTCGAATGGGACAGGAACTGGATCAGATGGAAAGCCTATCCCAGCGGATAAAAGATGATCTGGAAAGAAAAGTCGTAGAGCACAACAGGCACAAAAAAGATCTTATAAAGATTGAAGAGGAACTCCAGCAGAGTAAGATGAAGCGAAGGAAGGAAGAAGAATATTTCAGAAAGAAAGAAAAGGAACTTGAAGAATCTCAAGAGGAATTTGATCTGTTACGCGACGAGCTTGCGAAGATTCAGGCGGATTACCGGATCCTTAAAGAAGAGCAACGAAGCATGTTCCGGGAGATAGAAAGGCTGGAGGACTATACCGATGAATTGATGAAGCGCCGTATCAAAATTGAAGAAGAAATATCTCTGGGACAAAAACGGCGTGAAGAGTGTAAAAGGCGTAAAGAGATGATCGGGGAGGAACTGAAGACACTTTATGATGAATTAAGAGACGCAGAGGAGGTTGTGGTTTCGGCGGAGCGGGATCGGCAGTCCTTTCAGGATGGAATAAGGCAAGAAGAGGGAATGGCAAGACAACTGCGAGGGGAAATCAATGACCTCAAGGAAGAAATAAACAGGGCAAGGATGGAGCACTCTGAGATCGGTTTTAAAATGAACGGCCTGGTAGAAATGGTGCGGGAGAAGACAAACCTGAATTTGGCCGATATCTATGAGCAATACCTGGATGAGGATTTTTCAGCCTCGGAGATTGATGATCAACTTAGTCAAAAGAGGGCCCTGAGGGAAAAATTGGGAGATGTGAATCTGACGGCTATTAAAGAACATGAGGCCTTAAAAGAAAGATATGAGTTCATGAAAAGCCAGCGCCAGGATCTGCTCAGTTCCATTGAGTCTCTGAGAACGGCGATAAGAAAAATCAATAGGACATCTCTTAAGAAATTCAGAGAGACTTTCCAGATGGTTGATGAGAAATTAAAACAGATTTTTCCTATTCTTTTCAGGGGAGGCACAGCCGGCCTTAAGTTGCTCGACGAGGAAAAGCCATTGGAAAGCGGGGTGCTGGTGGAAGTTAAACCCCAGGGCAAGAAATTGAGCCACATGGGGCTTCTTTCCGGTGGCGAAAAGGCGCTGGTGGCAATGGCCCTTCTTTTTGCCATTTATATGATTAAACCGAGCCCGTTCTGTCTCCTGGACGAGGTGGATGCCCCGCTTGATGAGGCCAATATCGATAGGTTCAATCGTCTTTTGGAAGAGATAAAACGATCGTCCCAGATTATCATGGTGACCCATAACCGGAGGACCATGGAGATAACGGACAGGCTTTATGGAATAACCATGGAAAAGGCCGGTGTGTCTAAAGTCGTATCAGTTGATATTCAGGGTATGCAAGATAGTGGCCCTGAAAACCAGCCGGATGTTCATCCTTCCTATAATTAAAGGCCTTTGGATACTCGCTCATTCAATGCAAGGGACTGCCGGGAATGGTTCCGGATTGGGCGAATAGGTATCACTTCCGTTATTCAGGAGTGAAAACCCAAAACTCGAAATTAACCATGCCGGGATTGAATAGGAAACAGGATAAGGCAAAAAAATTGAGTGACGCTGACAGGGAAAGGGGTCTTTTTCAGAGACTTCAGAAGGGCCTTACAAATACGAGATCCACACTGGCCGGGAGATTGGATCGGCTTTTTTTGGGAAAAAAAGAGATCACCGATGATCTTTTGGAAGAATTGGAAGAGATACTTTTTACCTCGGATATAGGTGTTGCGACGACCCAAGCGTTGGTTGATTCTGTTCAGGAGAAGGTTGCCGGAAAGGAATTGAAAGATCCGAAAAAATTGAAAGATGCCTTTAAAGATCGTGCCCTCTCAATTCTTGAAGTCGCGGAAGTCCCGCATCCTGTGCCGAAACCGGGTGAGCCGTTGGTTATTCTTGTTATTGGTGTAAACGGAGTAGGTAAGACAACCACAATCGGTAAGGCTGCACAGCGCTTCAGGATGGATGGAAATCAGGTCATGCTGGTGGCGGCGGACACATTCAGGGCTGCGGCAGTTGAGCAATTGGCCGTTTGGGGGGAGAGAGCAGGGGCGGAAGTTATAAAGCAAAAAACAGGTGCTGATCCCTCCGCAGTGGTTTTTGATGGATTAACCGCCGCAATGTCAAGGAAAGCCGACGTTGTCTTTATTGACACGGCAGGACGGCTCCATACAAAGATAAACCTCATGGGAGAACTTGAGAAAATCCATCGTGTTGCCGGACGAAAGCTCCCGGGCGCACCGCATGAGGTATGGCTGGTCCTGGATGCCACCACAGGACAAAACGCCATTTCTCAGGCGGAAATGTTTAATGAGTCCCTGGGCCTCACCCATATCATTTTGACTAAACTGGACGGCACTGCAAAGGGTGGTATTGTTGTGGGTATCGCAGATAAGTTCAAAATTCCCGTTAAGTACATCGGTATCGGTGAAAAGCCTGATGATCTCAGGCCGTTCAATGCTCGGGATTTTGTGCAGGCCATATTTGATTAGAAACCGTCCGGCAGCAATTCATCACAGGTCAAATGATTTTTATTGGCAACCCATGAAACAGAATATCGTTAAACGTAAAGTCATGTGGGGGGATCTGGATTCTCTGGGGATCGTTTTTTACCCTCGTTATTATGAATGGATCGACGCCAGCGGCCACCTTTTTTTCGAATCGATCAGCCTCAATATTGGTGAACTCTGGCAGAAAAGGGGAATCCTATTCGGCCTGGTGGAGACGTCCTGCCGTTACTTGAAGCCGGCAGGATACCATCAAGAAATTTGTATAGTAACAAGTATTGACGGCTTGGACGATAAAACGGTTGTTTTAAAACATTCCATACGCTCAGAGGAAAACGATGAGTTGATGGCGGAGGGTTTCGAAAAAAGGATTTGCCTGGATGTCTCAGACAAGGAATCTTTCCGGGCCGTTGGTTTCCCTGGTGACATCTATGCGATGCTTAGAAATGCGATGGAATAATGAGGAGGCGGTCGAAAAGTTTTCGCCTTGATCATAGCGCCCTCATCCACTCGGGCCTCAGACCTACCTCGCCCCTTAATGCGCCGTCTATCCGGTCAAGAGCCTGCTGTTTGCCTCTGGGCAATCTGGCCTTTATCGGGAGATAGTTTGAGGCGTGGTTGGAAAAGAACAGTCCCCTGGTCAGGTTTGTGCTGGCAATCATTTCCCTTAATTCCAATAATAGTTCTCTTTCCGTGAGCAACTGGAATTTCCCGCTAATAAAATCATCGTGAAGCGGTGTGCCGGGTATCAGCATGACAGTAAGGGCACCCACATAATCGGGATCCATTGCGCTTAAAAGTTCGCCTGTAGCTCTGGCGTGTCTCAGGGACCTCTCCCTTCCGGCGATGCCTAACAAAACAGTCACCGAAAGCTTGATGCCTGCCTCCCTTACCTTTCTTCCCATTTTGATAAGATGTTCAGCGCTCGTTCCTTTGTGGATCTCTTTAAGAAGCTCAGCGTCGCCGGTTTCCACTCCAAGGTAAAGTATCCCCAGGCCGTTTTCCCTGAGTTGTTTCAGTTCCTCCAGGGACTTCATTCGGATGCTCTTTGTATTGGCATAGGCACCGACCCTCTTTACCCATGGGAGGTGCTCCTTGATACGGTCCAGGATCCACATCAAACGTTTCTGGGGTATGATCAGGGCATCTCCGTCCATGAGGAATACCCTGTCCTGCCGCTTCATGTATTTGGCTGCAAAAAGGATATCCCCAAGGATGATTTTGTCGTCCTTGATCCTGAACCTTTTGCCTTTGTAGGTGCCGCAAAACGTGCACTTGTTGTGGGAGCACCCTACGGTTACCTGAAGAAGGATACTGTAAGCCTCGCTGGGTGGTCTTATACAGGTGCCTTCGTAGTGCATCTCTTCGCTTGCAACAGCTTGTTCCATCTGATTTCAGTCCTCGTACCCTTGAATCCTTTTGAAAACATCAACACTTTTTGTGATAATGCAATTTTAATTATCATTGATGAAATGTCAATTTTGATAACCTCGTAAAAAGTCGCGTTACGCCTTTTTACTCGGCGGGGA
>CAZIXY010000194.1:0-6415 GCA_964543315.1 uncultured Desulfobacteraceae bacterium
ATCTTCCCGCCAGGGAAATGGCGGGACGTTCTAACCAGAACTGAACTACGCCCCCATAATGTTTGTTTTATAGATAGTCCTCGCGATCTTCCCGCCAGGGAAATGGCGGGACGTTCTAACCAGAACTGAACTACGCCCCCGAAAATCTGCGATTTTACACTTGGCTTGTGGCTCTTGGCCGGTTGCCATTAGCTGGTTTTATATTCAGCTACAAGCCGCAATCCAACGTCCGATCATAAACGGCGAAGCCGTTTCTATGGTGGGCGGAACAGGATTTGAACCTGCGACCCTCGGCTTGTAAGGCCGATGCTCTCCCACTGAGCTATCCGCCCAATGTAAAGGGCGATTTAACTAACAGCTTTGGACTTTTTTGTCAAGAAATTCCAGAATAATTAGTGAGCTATGACTAAATCTGTTGCAGGTTCCTTTTCCGTTTTTGAAATTTCTTCAACCCGAAAGGGCGCACATTCCTCTTTTGGTGCAAAGATTTCAGTCCCCGCCTCTGTAACCAGGGATTCCTTGAGAACTTCGTCCATATGTTTGACCAGGATCAATTCCACCTTTTTAAGAATTTTTTTGGGTATTTCCTCTATATCCTTTTTGTTCTCAAAGGGTATGAGCACCTTTCTGACACCTCCTCGGTGAGCTGCAAGTATCTTTTCTTTCAACCCTCCGATCGGTAATATCCTTCCCCTCAAAGTTATCTCACCGGTCATGGCTATATCACGGTTGACCGCTTTTCTTATAAGGGCGGAGACAATAGAAGTGGCAAGGGTTATACCGGCGGAAGGCCCGTCCTTTGGAATGGCACCTTCCGGCACATGGATGTGGATGTCGACCCTTTCATAAAAGTTGTCGGGGAGTCTCAACCGGCGCGCCCTTGATCTAACATAACTCAGAGCCGCCTGTGCCGACTCCTGCATGACCTCTCCAAGTTTTCCCGTGAGAACCAGATTCCCTTTGCCCGGCATAATAGTGGTTTCTGTCTGAAGAAGTTCGCCGCCCACGTCGGTCCATGCCAGTCCTGTGGCAACTCCTATGGCGTCCTTTTCCTCTGTTCGTCCATACCGGTATTTACGCACTCCGAGGTATTTATGGATGGAGTGCGCCTTGATGGATATTTTTGTGTCCTTTCCCTGTTTGACCACTTCCCGTGCCACTTTACGGCAGATGGTGGAAATCTCGCGTTCCAGGTTCCTGACGCCCGCCTCTTTGGTGTAGTGCCTTATGATCGTGAGGATACTCTTGTCGGTAAAAGAGATGTTTTCAAGCTTGAGACCGTTTGCTGCGACCTGTTTCTTGATAAGAAACTGCTTCGCAATGTTCATTTTTTCCAGTTCTGTGTAACCGGGCAATCTTATGATTTCCATCCTGTCCTGGAGGGGCAGGGGAATATTGTGAAGATTATTGGCCGTGGTGATGAACAGTATGTCTGAAAGATCGTAGTCAAGGTCCAGGTAATGGTCGTTAAAGGCGAAATTCTGCTCCGGATCCAGGACTTCAAGCAAGGCCGCAGAGGGATCCCCACGGAAGTCCGTGCTCATTTTATCAACCTCATCCAGACAAAAAACCGGATTGTTCGATTTTGCTTTTTTCAGGAACTGAAGTATTTTGCCCGGGAGGGCACCTATATAGGTCCTTCTGTGTCCCCTTATTTCCGCCTCGTCCCTGACTCCCCCTAAGGAAAGACGGACAAAATTCCGACCCGTAGCTCGTGCCACGGATTTGGCCAATGAGGTCTTGCCGACTCCGGGCGGACCAACAAAACAGAGTATAGGACCTCTTATTTTTTTTGTCAGACGCTGAACAGCCAGGTACTCAATGATTCTTTCCTTGGGTTTTTTGAGGCCGTAGTGATCTTCCTCAAGGATGGTTTCAGCGTCTTCAATATCCAGCTTTACCTTTGTTTTGTCATACCACGGGAGATAAAGAATCCAGTCCATGTAATTACGCACAACGGCTGCCTCTGCCGACATAGGGGACATCATCTTCAGCTTCTTTAATTCCTGTTTCACCCGTGCAAAGGCCTCTTTTGACAGCCTTTTTCTCTGGATCCTTTTTTCCAGTTCGTCCAGTTCCGCCTTAAAGTCGTCCTTGGAGCCCATCTCTTTTTGAATAGCTCGCATCTGTTCATTGAGATAGTAGTCCTTCTGCGTTTTTTCCATCTGCTTTTTCACTCTGGACTTGAGACGGTTTTCCAGGCGAAGGATATCAATTTCATTTGTGAGTTTCTGGAAAAGTTTTTCCAGCCGGAGATTGAGGTCTTCAATTTCCAGAAGCTCCTGTTTATCGAATATTTTCAGGGGTAGGTGTCCCGCTATGGTGTCACACAGGGTGGCCGGATTTTCAATGGAAGTCACCGTGGTTACGATTTCCTGGCCTATTTTGTTGCCCAGCTTGGCATATTCTTTGAAGTTGGTATTGATGCTTCTTACCAATGCCCTTGTTTCAATATTTATTTCATACTGGTCAGGGAAATTTGTGACCTCAACCATGAAAAAATCCTGTTTGTCGATAAAATTACCTATCTTTCCCCTTTGTTTTCCCTCAATCAGTGCCTTGACTGTTCCGTCGGGTAATTTCAGAAGCTGCAGAACAGTTCCGAGTGTGCCAAAATAGTATATGTCTTTTGGAGAAGGATCGTTCACTTTGGCATTTTTTTGCGCGGCTAAGAAGATCTCCTTTTTGTGGGACATGGCATATTCAAGCGCCTTTATGGACTTTTCACGGCCTACGAATAGAGGAACAACAACATTGGGAAAAACCACCACATCCCTGAGAGGGAGTAGCGGATAATAAAATTTTTCATCCATGATCAAATCCTGAGTGTCTTTTTTGTTCAGATTAAACATAGGTTTTAGGCGATTTCCATCTGGTTTTCATAAAGCATTAAGGGTTTTTCGCCTTTTTCAATAACTTTTTCATTTATAACGCATTCCCGGATGCCCGAGGTCGTCGGGATATCATACATTATATCCAACATGACGGATTCCAGTATCGCTCTCAGGCCACGGGCACCTGATTTTCGATCCGTGGCATCCTTGGCAACCGCCAAAAGGGCTTCTTCAGTGAATTTGAGTTCAACGTTTTCCAGTTCAAAGAGTTTCTTGTACTGTTTTATCAGGGCATTCTTGGGTTCGGTCAGAATCCTTACCAGGGCCTCCATGCTCAACTCGTCAAGTGTGGCGATAATAGGTATTCTGCCAATGAATTCAGGAATGAGGCCGAACTTGATCAGGTCTTCGGGTTGGACAAGGGGCATTATATTGTTGACGTTTTCTTCGCCCTTGGAATGTATCTCAGCCTCAAAGCCCATGGATTTACTGCCGATTCTATTCCTGATTATTTTGTCCAGGCCGTTAAAAGTGCCGCCGCAGACAAAGAGAATATTACTGGTATCAACTTTGACAAAGTCCTGTTGAGGATGTTTCCTGCCACCTTTGGGCGGAACATTTGCCATTGTTCCTTCGATTATTTTCAAAAGGGCCTGCTGCACCCCCTCGCCCGATACATCTCGGGTAATTGAGGGGCTGTCAAGCTTCCGGGCAATCTTGTCGATTTCATCGATGTACACGATTCCCTTGCATGCGGCTTCCACGTCATAATCGGCAATTTGAACCAGATTTAGAATAATATTTTCCACGTCTTCGCCCACATACCCAGCCTCCGTGAGAGTCGTGGCGTCAGCGATGGTGAATGGGACTTTCAGAATTTTGGCGAGGGTTTGCGCCAGAAGTGTTTTGCCGCAACCTGTAGGACCAATCAGCAGGATGTTGCTTTTCTGAATCTCAACACCTTCCATGTCTACCTTGGTATTTATACGCTTATAATGGTTATGGACCGCTACGGATAGAATTTTTTTCGGTTTATCCTGCTCAATGACATATTGGTCCAATGACTCCTTGATCTCAGCAGGCTTCGGGAGTTGGTCGGCAAATTCTTCGTCAATTTCCTGGCTGTATTCTTCCGCTATGATTTCATTACATAATTGGATACATTCGTCGCAAATATAAACTGAAGGGCCTGCTATGAGTTTTTTGACTTCATCCTGACTTTTCCCGCAGAATGAACAGAGAAGATCATCTCTCGATTCGGTATCATTAGTCATAATTAATATCCTCGTAAAATGCCACTTTCCGCCCTTACATTATTCGTTCCCATCTATTTTTTTTGTGCGGGCTGGCTCGGGATTTCCCTCGTAGTGATGACCTTGTCCACGATTCCGTATTTTTTGGCTTCGTCGCTGCTCATGAAAAAGTCACGCTCGGTGTCTCGTTCAATTGTTTCGATATCCTGGCCGGTATGTTTTGCCAGGATCTGGTTAAGGGTGTCCCTCGTTTTCAGTATTTCCTTTGCGTGAATATCTATATCGGTGGCCTGGCCCTGCATTCCGCCAAGGGGTTGATGAATCATGATCCTTGAGTTTGGGAGTGCGTATCGTTTGCCTTTTGTTCCTGCTGCAAGAAGCAGGGCCGCCAGGCTCGCACTTTGCCCAACGCATATGGTGGTGATATCTGGCCTGATATACTGCATGGTATCGTAAATAGCCAATCCGGACGTGGTTACCCCGCCGGGGGAGTTTAAGTAGAGATTGATGTCCTTGTCCGGATCTTCCGATTCCAGAAAAAGCATCTGGGCGATGATGGTGTTCGCCATACTGTCTTCCACCGTCTCTCCCATAAAAATAATCCGATCTTTCAAAAGCCGGGAATAGATATCGTAGGCCCTTTCTCCTCGGCTCGATTGTTCAATGACCATTGGTATAAGCATGGGATCTTATTTTCTCCTTTTGTGCTTTTTTTGGTTTTAGCTGATTTTATCTACCTCTAAAATTTTAGCATTCTCAACAAGGTAGTTCAATGTTTTTTCCTCAAGAAGTTTTTCCTTAAGGGAATCTACCAGATTTTGCGCCTCATAGTATTTCCTAATGGTTTCGATATCCTGGCCCGTGCTTTCGGCTATATTGTTAAAGCCTTTTGACAGATCCTCCTCACCTACTTCGATATTATCCTGTTTTGCTATTTCTCCCAAGATGAGGAGATCCTTTACACGATTTTTTACTGATGGACTGAACTCCTCCCTTAATTTTTCTTCTGAAAGGCCTGCTTTTTCTATGCTTGTGCCGTTTCTCATAAGATTTTGCTTTACACTTTCAACTGCATAATTAAGTTCTGATTCAACCAGGGTTTGTGGAAGCTCGATGTCAATGCTTGCCGATATTTTTTCGAGGATCCTTTTTTTAAGGTCCTGGTCGATCCTTTTTTCTTCTTGAGCTGTGATGGATTCTTTCACTTTGTTTTTCAAATCCTCCAGGTCTTTGATATCCGCTCCGAGATTTCGGGCGAAATCGTCGTTTAATTCCGAGAGTATCATTTCCTTGATGTCCGTTATTTTGACCTTGAAATCTACTTTTCTGCCGGCCAGGTTCGAGTTATAGTAATCTTTTTCAAAATCTACCGTAATCTCGCTTTCATCACCTTTTTTGAGGCCTGTAATCGTTTCATCAAATCGAGGATGAAACTCATTTCCCCCTATCTTCATGAGATGATTTTGGGACTTGATCCCATCCAGGGGGTTTCCTTCCTCAAAACCTTCATAATCGATGACCACGTAGTCGTCTTTCTGAACAGGCCTGTCCTGGTCGAGGGTGGTCAGCTTTCCATTGGCTTCTCTGATCTGTTCGAGTTGTTCCCTGACCTTTTCTTCGCCAACCGAAAATTTTTCCTTTTCCACCTCAATTTCCAGATAATCCTTGACGACGAACTCAGGTCGGACCTCCATTAACGCGGAATATTTAAAATTATGTCCCTCTTTTAGGAGAGCCTTTTCCAATAGAGGAGTTCCAAGGGGAAACGTTTCAACCTCCTGCATAGCCATGGGAAGGGTCTCTCTGATAAGATCTCTCGTCACATCCTCTCCTACCTGGGCACTGAAATGTGTCTCGAGAATTTTTCTAGGGATTTTTCCAGGTCTGAAACCGGGTATCTTCGCCTTTTTGCCCAGTTCCCTGTAGGCCGCGTTCAGTTTTTTGTCGACTTCTTTAGATTCAATTTCGATTGACAGTTTTTTCTTTACGGAACTGATCTCTTCCAGACTGGTTTTCATATTATAATGCCCTCATTGTGCCAACCCGCCTTCGTCCGGATATCTATCCATTTAATCGGCTATTATGGCAGAAACTTAATTTATAAAGGGTTTTCCTCAAAAAATTTTCTATCCTTGCATGAAGTATGAAGATAGACGGAATTTTCATTGAAACATTACATGGTAATAATAATAACAATTTTTTTGATTTCAAGACATATACATGAGCCTTATCCCTTTTATGACTGGTGCGAGAGAGGGGACTCGAACCCCTACGGATTGCTCCACTGGATCCTAAGTCCAGCGCGTCTACCAGTTCCGCCACTCTCGC
>CAZIXY010000195.1:0-6409 GCA_964543315.1 uncultured Desulfobacteraceae bacterium
TTTCTTTAAATATATATGATAATATAAATTATATTGATATTAAAAAGACAGTTAGTCGCCGTCCTTTTGAAGAATATTACAAAACCAGTGAAAAGGTGGTGCAACAGATCAGTCCTGATATCATTTATTTCCGTTATCCGCTTTTCAATCATCTGACTTATGAATTTGTAACAAAATTCGATAATGTTGTATTTGAGCACCAGTCTATCGTTGAAAATGAGATCAGCACGCAGGAGGCGGAAATTGAAAAGAAATTCGCACCTTTTATCCTTGCGAGAGCCAGGGGAATTGTTGGGGTTACAAATGAGATATTAAAATATGAACTTTCACGCTCATTGAAGGAAATTCCAGGCCATGTGATGTCAAACGGCATTGATACATACTCCATCGGCATGCTTACCCCTCATTATCGTCCCAATGAATTACATCTTTTTTGCGCAGCCCATTTTTCTCCGTGGCATGGAATTGACCGGTTGATTGACGGACTTGCACAATTTAATGGCATCTCTTCCATTACACTGCATTTGGCCGGTGAGGGGTCGGAAATATTCCGCTATAAGAAAATGGTCGGGCAGTATGGCTTAGAGGAGAGGGTTGTTTTTCACGGCCATCTCAACAAAAAGCAGATTGATGAGATTACGCAATATTGTCAGATTGCCATCGGTTCGTTGGCATTGCATCGTATTCATCTTAATCAGTTCTGCGTACTCAAGAACCGGGAATACTGTTTGAGGGGCATTCCTTTCGTCTATGCAGGAGAAGATGTGGATTTCCATCCTGACTTGCCCTTTGTTCGAATCTTTCCGGCAAACGACGAACCCATTGACATCCGGGTGCTCGTAGATTTTGCCGAGGAGATCTCCCGTCATCCGGAAATCCGGGATCAGGAACGGCAATACGCAATGGATAACCTGGGATGGGACAAAAAGATAGCACAATTAATGCCGTTCCTAGACGGGTTGGCCGATCTGAGGCCGAGCAAAAGTCATGTATTTGAAATCCCTAAGCCTCTTGATCATTACACTGAAAAAATTCAACATGCTCTTTATAACGGAGATATAAAGGTAGCTTTAGAAGTATGTGAAGAGGCACTCAGCGAATATAAGCAGCAGCCGTCCTTGTGGTTCGGGTATGGAACCATACTGAGGCTTTTGGAAAGACATGAGGAAGCCGTCACAGCTCTCAAACGCTCTCTTCATCTTTTTGAAACCCCTGAAGCACTATTCGAGTTATTTCATGTGCTGCATCTTTTAGAGCGCGACCGGGATAAAGAGCAGGTAAAAGAAAGACTTCTCAAACAATATCCCTTTTGGGAAGAAAAAGTAAAGAAAATAGATCCTGAGCATAGCGGGGGTGCCGCTTTGGTATCGATCATCATACCCTGTTACAACCAGGCCCGGTATCTTCCGGATGCTGTGGAAAGTGTGGTCAACCAGACATACCAAAATTGGGAATGCATCATTGTCAATGACGGGAGTCCGGACAGCACAACAGCTGTTGCCAAAGATTTGATCAGCAAGTACCCCGAAAAAAAAATTCGCCTCATTGAAAAAACAAACGGAGGGCTTGCGGATGCGCGCAATGCCGGAATAAAGGTCTCCCAAGGTGAATACTGGATTCCTCTGGATTCAGACGATATGATTACGCCGACCTTTCTGGAAAAGACGGTGCAGATACTGGATAACAATCCTGAAGTCGGTTTTGTATATAGCCATATACAGCATTTCGGGATAGCCGATAATTTTTTTCCTCTGCCTGACTTTGACGCTCATACCGTGGTGCATATCGATAATATATGCTGTGTATGCTCACTGGTGAGAAGGTCCGTGTGGGAAGAAGTCGGGGGATATAATGTAAATATGAAAGAGGGGTATGAGGATTGGGATTTTTGGGTCGGATGTGTCGAAAAAGGATGGAAAGGGTATCGTATTCCCGAGGCCCTTTTCATGTATCGCAAAACCGGATCATCCATGCTGGGGAGCGCAAACGAGAAAAGAGAAGAACTGATAGCCCGTATCGTTCTGAATCATCCCTCTCTTTACAGTGAAGACCGAATTCGTCAGGCAAAGTCAGTCCTTGGGTTTCAAAAAGACGTAAACACTCCTGAAGAAAAAAGAAAGCCGTTGCGAATCACTTATCTCATAAGCAGTATCTTGGGAGTTACCGGCGGTAATATTACCCTCCTCAATCAGGTAAATGCTTTGTCGGAGCGAGGTCACAATGTAACAATTGTGACCTATACGGAAAAACCGCAATGGATAGAGATAAAAGCCGAGATTATCCGGGTTCCCCAGGCGGAGCCCATGGCACCCTATGTTCCTCCAAGTCATGCCGTTATCAGTACCTATTTCAGCAATACCGCAGAGCTTGTCAATATAAATGCTCCCATCAAGATATACTATGCCCAGGGAGATCAATATGTGTTTGAAGATGACACACCATCACCGAATCCTAAAATTGAAAAAGTCAGACGCCGAATGCGAAAGCTTTCAAAGGCTTCGTACCTGTATCCAAATGTCTATTTTGTCCCCAATTCTCGAAACCTGGCCAATGCCGTAGAGCGAGCTTATGGAAAGAAACCCGATGCGATCCTGCCTGTCTGCACCGATCAGCGTATATTTCGCCCCCTTCAAAAGCCGTTCATCGGATCAAAGTGGCGTATCCTGATTGTAGGTCCGGACAGGCGAGGCAGCAATTTGGAACCTCTGTCTTTTAAGGGGATCGAGGACATACGTCAGGCCTTGGAGAAGCTTTCAAAAAGATTCAACAACTTTACGGCAATACGACTGTCAAATAGCGAACCTGACATTTTCAAAGATTTCCCCTGCGAATTTTATATTTGCCCAAGTGATGAGATGAAAACGTATCTTTATGGGACTGCTCACGTTCTGGTTTATGCGTCTCACTATGATTCATGTCCGCGACCGCCCCAGGAGGCAATGGCTGCCGGTACTGCGGTGGTTTGTACGGCGACACCGGGAGCAATGGAATACTGCCGTGATAATGAAAATTGTTTATTGGTTCCCATCAAGTCGCCGGATGCTATTGCAGATGCTGTCGAGAGAATCATAAAGGATGGGAATCTGCGTGAGCGTTTAGTGAAAGGAGGCCTTGCTACTGCAAGGGAATTTCCGTGCGAGCGTGAATGGAATGAATTAGAAGCCCTACTTTTCAGACTCATGGAAGAATCAGATAATAATTATGAAGATATTAAAATTCCTCCTGATAGAGACAGCTCGGACTTATATCAAAACATTCGATCTCTTATTGACACGGGCCAGTCCGGCGAGGCGATAAAAGCACTGAAAGAGCTTTTGATTTCACATCCTGATTGTTCCTTGGCCCACAATGACCTTGGAGTTCTTTACATTGACAAGGGCGAAAAAGAAAAGGCGATATATCACTATGAGCAGGCGGTACGCCTTGAACCCGAAAACATTACATTTCTAAAAAACTTGGCGGATGTGTACTGTGTTGTCATGGGTCGAATTGAAGATGCCCTGAGAATTTATGTGAAAGTCCTGGAAATCGAGCCAAGAGATATTGAGAGTCTGCTGACCACCGGCCATATCTGCGTGGCTTTACAAAAATTTGACGATGCAAAGATTTTTTACGACAGGGTCTTACAAATCGATCCCCGTAATATGGACGCCAGACAAATTGTTGACAAATTGGTCTGCGCTCAACCCTGTAAAGAAGATGGTGATGTCCATAAGGAAAGCTATGATAAATCTCAGCAAAATGCCGATCAATGTGTTGTACCCGACAAAAAGGATATTCTCGCATCCATCATTATTTCAGCATCCGGTAATCAAAAGGACATCAAAAGATGTGTTGAAAGTATCAAAAAACACACTTCCGAGCCCTTTGAGATCATATTTGCTGCTAACGGTTCAAAAAAGGGTGTTTTGAACTGGTTAAGAAACGCTGTCAAAGAAAATGCCAATTATAAACTAGTCGAAGTGGGGAAAAACGCTTGTCCTTCTAAATACTATAATGAAGTTATCGGGGCTTCCACAGGGGAGTATGTTGTTCTGCTTCACGATGACGTTGTTGTTTCGGACAAATGGTTTACCGGAATGCTCCGATGTTTCAGTGGGGCTCCCGATGCAGGAATTGTGGGGGCTATGACAAACAATACAGAAGGTATACAAAAAGACATAAGTGCTGATTATCACTCAATCAACGACTTTGACGGGTATGCGAAGAGATTTTTAGAGAAGAACATGTATCGCCAAGTGCCTGTCACCGATTTATCGGGTTTCTGTCTCATGTTCAATCGCGAACTCTTTGAAGGAATCGGAGGATTCGATGAGAAATTCAATTCAGAGGAGTTTATGTTAAAAGATTTCTGTCGCAAAACGGAATTAGATGGTTATCAAAATATAATCGCTTCGGATATTTTTGTTCATCACGACAACAGGCAAAAACAGGGCGGCGGGAAGAGGAGACTATTAGCCGGAGATAGAAAGATTTTTTCTGAAAAATGGAACAGCATGCGTTCCCAAAACATTATGGGTAAGAAACTGGTAAGCCTGGAATTATTGAAAGCAGCGGAAGAATTCAGTGAAAAAGGTCAGGCTTCCACGGCTGTAGATACCCTTCTAAAAGGTATTGGGACTTCTCCTGATGACAAGAGGCTTTATTATGACCTTTCAAAGATTCTGATGGATGCAAAACAGTTTAAGGACGCTCTTGATGTCTTAAACGAAATGCCGCCGTGTGAAAACGATATCAAAAAACTGGAATTGACCGGATACTGCATGGAAGGCATTGGTCGCTATGATGAGGCGGATGAATGTGCCGACCGTGCACTCTACCTGAATGCATTATCTGCCCCGGCCTTGAATTTAAAAGGCATACTGGCATACACGAAAGGTGAGATGCAGACATCAGAGGATTTTTTTACCAGGGCGATTGAATCGAATCCCGCGTACGGTATGCCTTACCAAAATCTGGGTTTTGTAAAATCGGCCTCGCAACAGGAAGAAGCTTTCAACCTTTTTGAAAAGAGCTTTATCCTCTCTCCGGATGTCATTGATATTGCTGCCAACTACCACGCCGCCATTTCCGCTCTTGAAGAATATGAGAGAGGTGAAAAATTATTCCGAGAGGCTGGCTCTCTGTATCCAAGTAATAGAATGATTAAGTACAAGCTCATTGATACTTTGATAAAACAGGAAAAATACGAAGCCGCAATGAAAGAGATTGAAGAGGCAATGGTGTTGTTTGCTCAGGAGAATGGCTTCCTTTCCGCCGCACTCCAAGTCAGAGAAAGATCAGGCCCCAAAAGGATAAATAGAAAATCCGATAAGAAGGGCACGGTTTCCTTGTGTATGATCGTCAAAAATGAGGAAGAACACCTGGCAAAGTGTCTGGCAAGTGTTAAGCCCATTGTTGACGAAATGATCGTTGTGGACACCGGTTCTACTGACAGGACCAAGGATATAGCCAAAGTATTCGGGGCAAGTGTTTATGATTTTAAATGGTCCAATGACTTTTCTGAGGCGAGGAATTTTTCCATTTCAAAGGCTTCCGGCGAATGGATATTCGTTATGGATGCCGATGAAGTGGTTTCCCCGCTTGATTATGCGGATTTTACAAGGCTCATCAGAAAAGCGAGTTCAAAACCTGTTGCTTATGCATTTATGACAAGGAATTATACGACGGATGTAAACCAGGTCAAATGGATTGCCAATGATGGAAAATATCCAAAAGAAGATGCTGGATCCGGTTGGACACCAAGCCATAAAGTGAGATTATTTCCTAATGACCATCGTGTTCGGTTTGAATATCCTGTCCACGAACTTGTTGAGAATTCCTTAAAAAAGTCTGATATAAAAATATGGCAATGCAATATTCCCGTTCATCATTACGGGAAGTTGGATCAGGAAAAGAGTACAAGAAAGGGCGAAGAGTATTACCGGATCGGCAGGAAAAAACTTGAAGAAACAGGGGATGAATTAGGAGCTCTACGTGAACTGGCCGTTCAGGCACAAGCCCTCGGTAAATTTGATGAGTCCATAGAATTGTGGGAAAGGGCCATCGCCATTCAACCGGAGACGCCTTTGGCATTTGTCAATATGGGGGCGGCTTACTGCAAACTGGGAAACTATGAAGATGCACTCGAAACGGCCGAAAAGGCTCTGGAACTTGCCCCCGAACTGGCCGAGACCCATACGTCCCGAGCATTCGCGCATTCGTTGAGTAGTGAGTTCGACCAGGCGAACAAGGAGTTCGAAGCAGCGATCCGCATCAACCCCAACCTCCTCGAAGCGCACTACCTGTACGCACGCTCCTGCTTTCACCAGGGTAAATTAAAGCGCGCCGCGGAATTGTTCGAGCAGGCGAGCCGGCTGCGACCGCTGGACTACCAGTCGCTGGTGTTGCTCTCACGCGTTCAGGAGGG
>CAZIXY010000196.1:0-6382 GCA_964543315.1 uncultured Desulfobacteraceae bacterium
GGGCCACCGGATCCAACGCCCGGAAAACGCTCTCTCCGCCTTCGGTCAACGCTTGCAGATTTTAGGTATTAGAATAGATTTGAGGGAATCATTTATCGGATAAGATAAGAGTTCCATTGATCTATGACTTGGCATAGCTGTGGAGACCCGCAAGGTAGTTTACACCGAAATAGGTAAACAGCACGCAGGAAAACCCAGCGAAACAGAGGATTGCTATACGCTTTCCCTTCCAGCCTCTCACAAGGCGCGAATGGAGTACGGCTGCATAGACAAGCCAGGTGATGAGAGACCATGTTTCCTTAGGGTCCCAGCTCCAGTAACTTCCCCATGCGGAATGGGCCCAAACAGATCCGGTAATAATACCGAGGGTCAACATGAGAAAGCCTATCACAACCATCTGATAGTTCAATTCATCAAGTATATCGGCACTTGGAATCAGGCGCAGGAATATATTGCTTTCGCCTTCTCTGTCCAGCCGCTTGAGAAGGTACATGATACTCAGCCCAAATGAGAGTCCGAACGCGGCATAGCCGAAAAAACAGGTAATAACATGGCTTATTAGCCAGTTGCTCTTGAGGGCGGGAATTAAGGGTTGGATGCCGCTATTGACGTTGGGTGAGAAGGAGGCATAGGCCATAGCCAGAAAGGCCAGTGGTGTGACGAATGCCCCACTAGTCCTGTTTTTTGTTCGGAATTCAACGATTAAATAAAGGAGCATGGTTGTCCATGCAAAGAATATCAGGGATTCATAGAGGTTTGAAAAAGGGGAATGTCCGATTCCGAGTCTGTAGGATTCGACCCACCTGATGATTGTGGCTATTGTATGGGCGAAAAACCCTGCCAATGAAACATAGGTGGCAATGCGGCCAAATATGTCTCTGCCGAAAACCATCATGAGAAGGTAGAGCATGAATGCGCCAAAATACACAAAAGTTATATAGCTGAGCATAACCGAATTAAGCATACACCCTATCTCCGCTGTTTAAGAAGGTTTACGAGATCGTTTCCCAGGTGATCCAGTTCCCTCTGAAGGCCCACGGGATTTTTATTGGAAGTTCCCGCTATACTGATCTCGGTTTCTCCATTATTGTCTCGCAACCGCACCCAGATCCTTCTGTGCGAAACAAAGAAGGTTATAAAAAAGCCGGCCATAATCAGAAAAAATCCGGCCCACACAAGGGGTACACCGGGATCTCTGTTGACCTGCAGACCTGTATAATACCTGCTTTTAAATTCTTCCAAGAAAAAAGTGTAGGGTTTAAAAGACGAAGGGTTTAATTTCGGGAACCGTTTGAGGAGGCCGGGAAATCTCTGTTTAATAGTATCCCGGTCTTTAAATAACCAGAAGCGAGTCTCTTCTCCTTCGTTCGGTTGGACCGCGACCAGGGCCGCCGGGCCCATCTTCATGAAGTCCGCCTTAAGATCAACCAATCGAAACCGCCCTTCATTGCCGGGCAAAGGTTTGGATCTGCCCTTTGTAATTTCAATGAATGTCTTTTCAGGCTGACTCGTCCGCCGCAGTATCTTAAGTTTGGCCTTCTTCCCGGGGACAATACCGTAGTTGGCCTGGTAAAAGGTCATTCCCCTGAATTGTACCGGATGGTTTACCAGCACGCTACGTTTCTCCACCTCCTTTCCATTTACAAGGAAGCTGAGTTCGGATTTGTATTCTTTTGGGGCGCCGTTTTTGTAGAAAGCTACAGTGAATTTATCACAACGGACCTCAAACCCAAGATCCATCCTGGACATCTTCTTCCTGAGCATGATCGTTTTTGTCTGATCTCCCTCAGCGATATTGACATAGCCCTCAAACCCGAAAAAGGATCCTACAAGACCGCCAATGAGTATGATAAGGACACTCAGGTGCACAAGGTAGACACCGAAATGGGAGTAACGTCCCCTTTCTACGTAGAAATAATCCGTATCAGAGGTCTCCTTCCTGTTTAAGTGCTTGTAACGTCGCCGCAAGAACTGCTCGGCGCTGCTTGCGCTTTTTTCGATATTTCCCTCTACGGAAAATTTCTGTTGCGGGGGCAGATTATCAAAAGGCTTGTACCTGTCCGGCCTGGGGGTCAGATGAAACCGCTTCCAGGCAGTTGGAAACCGGTCCATTGAACAAACAATGAGATTCAAGGTAAGGCACAGTAGGATAAGCCTGAACCAGAGGGAATGATACATATCAAAGAGGTTCAGGGAACTTAAGAACCGGAACATCTCGGGGCTTAGGTTTCTGGCAAATTCCATGGCACCCTGGCCACGCTGGGGGATGACAGTGCCCAGGATAGAGGCTATTGCAAGGATGATCAGAAGGAAAAAGGTCAGTTTGACCGAGCTGAAGAAACTCCAGATTGGATTTGATTTTTCTGTTGAATTTGCTTTTTTCTCGTCCACTAATAATAGCCTTTGATCCGCGAAAATCTGCCGGCGGGAGAATTCCTCAAAGATTGCCAGGTCATAAGGAAATATGGCCTTGAGGCCTTTTCTTCGATCCCCATTCCCGCAAAAACGTGCATCAGCGGCCGGTCCGGCATCCAAACAGGGGGAACGTTAAACGAAAGGTGGCCTTATAACATGGTTAAAGATAAACTACAATTCCAAAAAGTCACGGAAAAACTGAACAGTGGCAGCATAAGGCACCTGTTTCCTTCCCCGCGTAGCGAGATCTTGGATGGGAGCGGATTTTGTATTGAACGAACAGTTTCGAGTTTGCTTGTTTTTTATGATTTAACAATTCATTAATATGGATTGAGTATAGTGCATAAAACATCGGCACTCAAGGTATTGGTGTGTGTATGCGGTGTTTCTTTGTCTTTCCAATACTATATATTGACATTTTTTAATTTTTATGAACAATATATAGGGTGAATAAGCTGAAGAATGTTAGTTTTGTAACAAATACCAAGGAGTCCTATTCATGCTCGATCTCAAGTTTGTAAGATCCAATCTTGATAGCATCAGGGAGATGCTCAAAAACAGACAATATGATCTTGATCTTTCTCGATTTGAGGACCTGGATCAAGAAAGAAGGCAGAGGCTTGCGGTTCTGGAAGAATTGCGGCACAAACGGAATAAGGTCAACGATAACATTGCAGCCATGAAAAAGAATGGAGAGGATGCATCTGTCGTCATATCTGAAATGAAGGAGGTCTCTTCCAGTATAAAGGAAAAGGAAAAGGAATTACCCCGTTTTGTGAAGGAGCTAAACGAATTGCTCATGGTTATTCCGAACATGCCCCATGAATCGGTTGCTGTGGGAAAGGATGAAAAGGATAATCCCGTGATCCGAACCTGGGGTGAGATCACGGAAAGGGATTTCGAACCTCTTCCTCATTGGGACATTGGAGAAAAGCTCGGAATTTTGGATTTTTCCCGCGCTGCCAAGCTTTCAGGGGCACGGTTTGCCCTTTACAGAGGTATGGGTGCAAAGCTTGAAAGGGCACTCATAAACTTTATGTTGGATATTCACACAAAAGAGCATGGTTATACTGAAATCCTGCCTCCATTCATGGTCAATTCGGCCAGCATGACGGGTACAGGCCAGTTGCCGAAATTCGAAGAGGATCTTTTCAAGATTAAAGACTGGGATCTATACCTCGTGCCTACGGCAGAGGTACCTGTTACAAACATCCACCGCGAGGAAATCCTATCCGAAGAGGAATTGCCTGTATATTACGTGGCCTACACACCTTGCTTTCGCTCAGAGGCCGGATCGTATGGCAAGGATACCCGGGGACTTATTAGACAACACCAGTTCAACAAGGTGGAACTGGTCAAATTCACGAGACCCGAAGAATCCTATGATGAACTGGAAAAGTTGACACTGAACGCAGAAGAGATCTTGAAGCGTCTTGAAATACCCTATCGAGTGGTATCCCTTTGCACAGGAGACCTTGGATTTTCAGCAGCAAAGACCTATGATCTTGAGGCATGGCTTCCAGGCCAAAATCTCTACAGGGAAATATCTTCGTGCAGTAATTTTGAGGCCTTTCAGGCAAGGCGTGCGGAGATTCGTTTCAAGGGAAAAGGGGCCAGAGGTACGGAGCTGGTGCATACCCTGAACGGTTCCGGCCTGGCAGTGGGCAGAACCGTCGTGGCCATTCTCGAGAACTATCAACAGGCGGATGGGAGCGTTGCCGTACCCGAACAACTTAAACCATATATGAACGGGGTTGATTCCATAACCGGTGTCTAAGACGGGAATAAGAGGCAGCAGGCCTTCGGGGTGGCGTGATTACCAGCGAAGGCTCAAAGGGAAGGCAAGGAGAAAAAATATCCTGGGAAGGCTTCCCTTTGTGGCCCTGTATTCCGTTTGTGCCTTGATGATAGTTGTCCTTGTCTTATGGTCAGGTTCCTGGATTTCGGGATATTTGAGCCAGGCCGGCTATAGTCCTGCCGGCAGGGTAAAAGGCCAGGTAGATGTTCCAAAGAGGCTAACCAAAGATGATGTTGCGGATATCCTTAGGGATTTGACTCGGGCATCTTTCTGTTTAAAGGATCACTACTTTTTCGAAACCGGTGGAAAGCGCCTTAGTATTAATTCATCCCTTGATCCGGACCTCCAGGCGTACGTTTCGGATCTCCTCAGACGTTCCAGGACCCTGCAGGCGGCTGTGGTTGTTTTGAGACCTAATGATGGCCGTATTCTCGCCATGGTTAATCACTCAGAAGGGGAAGTGGAAGAAAACCTCTGCCTTAGAGCGGATTTCCCTGCCGCGAGTCTTTTCAAGGTGGTGTCGGCGGCAGCAGCCTTGGAGAAGGCAGGCTTTACCCCGAACCAAACCGTATCTTTTTATGGAAGGAAACACACCCTCTACAAGAGCCAGTTAAAGAAGAGAACAGGAAGGTACATATCGAAAACAAGTTTCAGAAAGGCATTTGCGTCATCCATTAATCCTGTGTTCGGAAAGCTGGGCATATACGATCTGGGCAAGGTAGTGATGAGGGAATACGCGGATCGTTTTCTTTTTAATAGGGATATTCCCTTTGATCTTCCTGTTGATGTCAGCACTATAAGTATTCCGGATGATGATTTCGGGCTGGCGGAAATTTCTTCGGGTTTTAACAAAAAGACACTGATTTCCCCTTTACATGCAGTGCTGCTTGTATCTGCAGTGGCGAATAGGGGAATTGTGATGGCTCCCTGGTTTGTTGATCGCATCTCGGACGAATCCGGCAATGTGGTCTATAAGAGCAAGCCTTCTATTCTGGAGTCTCCCATAAGCCGGGGGACTGCAGAGGGTATGAAGGTTCTCATGAGGGATACTATCCGTTACGGGACATGCAGAAAGTCCTTTAGAACGGTGCGGCGTAAAAAGGCTTTTAAAGATGTTGATTTAGGTGCGAAGACAGGTACAATTAACGATAAAGATGATCAATATAAGTATGACTGGCTTGCAGCCTATGCCATTCGAAAAAACAGCCCCGAGGCGATTTGTATCGCGGTCCTGAGCATTCACGGGGAAAAACTTGGCATAAGGGCCAGTGAGCTTGGTCGATATATAATCAACCATTATATAACATCTTAGGAGGCTGATGGCAAACCTCCTTCTACTGTGTTGACCTCATCCATAAACCGGCTTTTATGGATGAGCGCGATCAGCCTTCAGCTTTCGGCTTTCAGCAAAAGACATTAAAGACAAGGTGTTGGCTGACCGCTGAAAGCTCCATCCGGAAACAGACTGTTTCCGGATGGACACTGACTGATTAAGGAGAAAGATATATGTGCGGCATTGTGTGCTACGTGGGAAGCAGACCTGCAAAGGCTATCCTTCTGGAAGGACTAAAACAGCTTGAATACCGCGGTTATGATTCTTCGGGCCTTGCAATACAGGAAGGGACACATATTGAGTGTCACCGGGCAGTGGGAAAGATCATTGAGCTGGAGAGCAAGATCAATGATCTGGATATAAAAGGCAGTATCGGCATTGCCCATACCAGGTGGGCGACCCACGGTGAACCCACGGAAGAAAACGCCCATCCACACAGGGACCAGTCTGAAAATGTATTTTTGATACATAACGGTATAATTGAAAATTATCATTCTCTCAAGAAACGGCTTGATAAAGAGGGGATTGTGTTCAGGTCCGATACGGATACGGAAGTCCTGGCGCATTTGATCGCTCTTAGTTATGACGGCAGTTTGAGCGAGGCAGTCAGAAAGGCCATGTCCCAAGTCGTTGGGACATTCGGGATAGCCGTGCTCCACAGGCGGAACCCCGGTGAAATTGTGGTGGCCAGGCGAGGCAGCCCCCTTATTATCGGTGTGAGTGAAGACGGCCATTTTGCCGCTTCTGATGTGGCGGCCATGGTCAGATACACCAATAAAGTGGTACATCTTCAAGACAATGAATTGGCGACCCTGGCGGCGGGTGATTTTTCCATA
>CAZIXY010000197.1:0-6326 GCA_964543315.1 uncultured Desulfobacteraceae bacterium
CCTTCCCCGCCGAGTAAAAAGGCGTAACGCGACTTTTTACGAGGTTATCAAATATGGAAAACATCGTAAGCAGTGAATGATTAAACATAAAATATGGGGTATTTTATTGACAAACATGCTTCTGTCTACTAAAAGAAATTCCGCTGTGAACCCATCCAACTTTTCAGCCAAGACGATCATCCCAGGAGTTCAGGCTTTAACTGGCGCCTGACGGAAGTTTGAGACCACTGAAAATATTGGCCTTTTGTATTTAAAACCTCAGTAGAGGGGATTAACACATGTTTTATGACATAACATTATATGTCTGTCTTGTTATATCCGGGATAGGCTTCATTTACAAAATTTTCACATGGTTCCACCGCGGAATAGGCATTAAAGCCGCAAATATCACAACTTCCGCAAGAATTTTGTCCGCCGTAAAAGGAATTCTGAAGACGGTATTCAGCGCAAGGATCCTCACCCTTATAAAGGTCTTTATTCTGGATGTCCTTTTTCAGGCAAGGATACTCAGAGAAGATTTTCTTCGCTGGCTTATGCATATGTTTATATTTTGGGGCTTTATGCTACTTCTTCTGATGCATGCCATGGACGGCATCATAACCCAGCCCCTGTTCCCCGAATATGCTTCAACGCTTAATCCCTTCATGTTTTTGAGGGATTGTTTTGGTTTCCTGATAATAATTGGAATTGGAATTGCCATATATCGACGATTCATTTTAAAGGTTCCTCGCCTGAAGACAAACGGCATGGATCATTACGCAATAATCATCCTGGCCATTATCATGATCTCAGGCATCTTTCTTGAGGGGTTGAAAATAACTTCTTTCTCCCGATACCAGGAGATGGTGGAGGAGTATGGTGGGATAGACGATGAAGAAGAACTCAAAGCGCTGGAGACCCTGTGGGTAGCGGAATTTGAAGTGGTTTCGCCTAATATTCAGAAACCATTTGAAGAAGAAATTCTCGAAATGGGAAGGGAACTCCATCAAATGAGCTGTGCCTCTTGTCACTCCCGTCCCAAATGGGCATTCACCGGGTATGCCATAGCAAAGATTATAAAGCCCGTTGCATTGGGGCTGGACGATGCAAAAATACACATTTTTCTATGGAATATTCATTTTCTGGCGTGTTTTTTAGGCCTGGCCTATCTCCCTTTCAGCAAGATGCTCCATATCTTTGCAACCCCCATAAGTCTCCTGGCCAATAGCGTCATGAGCAAGGAAATATCCGATCCTGCCAATATAGCAACGAAGCAGGTGATGGAACTGGACGCCTGCACCCATTGCTGCACATGCAGTCTGCGATGTTCAGTTGCGGTTGCCCTTAATAAAATAGAAAACATAAACATCCTCCCTTCGGAAAAAATGGTCTTTCTCAAGGCCTACGCTGCTGACAAAAATCTTGACGAAGAGGGATTGAAGGCCATTCAGGAAGGGATTTATCTATGCACCAACTGCGACCGCTGCACCGTGGTCTGCCCCTCAGGCATAAACCTAAGGGATTTGTGGTTTGATGTGCGGGAGGATTTTGTTCAAAGAGGATATCCTGTCCTTATGACGCTTTCTCCTTTCTCCTTTTTCCGTGGTCTCAACAAAAATGATCTGGATTCCGAGTCTTACCGAAAGCCCCTGGACCAGGCACAAATGGCTATTGCTGAAAAATGCGACCTGATCAACAAGCCTGATAAGACTGTACCGCTGACACCTTTAAATAAAGACTTCAAGGAAAAGATAAATCTCTCTTACCAGGCCGATACTTATTCTTACTGCTTTTCATGTGAGAACTGCAGCACGGTTTGTCCGGTGGTGGAAAACTTTGAAAACCCACAGGAAGCACTTGATCTCCTGCCACATCAAATCATGCGATCAGTCGGACTGGGACTTACGGATCTGGCACTTGGATCAAAGATGCTATGGAACTGTCTCACTTGCTATCAATGCCAGGAGCATTGCCCGCAGGGTGTTAAAGTGACCGATATACTCTATGAACTCAAAAATCTTGCAGTAAAAGAGACCAACGTTGCGTGATATTAATAATTTATGAGATTACTCTGACAGGAATAAAATGATGAAATTTGCATTATTTCTTGGGTGTAACATTCCGGCACGTGTCCAGCAATATGACATGTCTGCAAGGGCGGTATTGGACATGCTAAATGTGGAGCTGGTTGATATTCGCGAATTTAATTGCTGCGGCTATCCCATAAGAAATACCGATTTTGAGTCCTTTGTACTCTTTTCAGCCAGGAATCTTGCTCTGGCGGAAAAGCAGGGCCTGGACATCATAACCCTTTGCCAATGCTGTTTTGGCAGCCTAAAAAAGGCGGACCACCTTATGAAGGAAGATACTTCACTTCGTGATAAGATCAATACTCTGCTGGCAAAGGAGGGCTTGTCCTACAGTGGAAGCATTGAAGTAAAACACTTTCTGTCAGTACTTCATGAAGACGTTGGAATTGCTGCTTTGAAGGAAAAAATAGTCACGGGTTTTAAGGACCTTAAAATCGCTACCCACTACGGCTGCCATACATTGCGACCCAGCGATATCACAAAGTTCGACGACCCTGTGGCTCCTGTATTATTTGACCAGTTAGTGGAAGCCACCGGAGCAAAAAGTATTGATTGGCCATTAAAACTTGAATGCTGCGGTGCCCCCCTTCTGGGGGTGAATGACGATCTTTCCATGGATCTGACTGAAAAAAAACTCATAAGCGGCAAGCAATGCGGTGCTGATTTTCTCTGTGTCGCCTGTCCTTACTGTCATCTGCAGTTTGACACGGTCCAGAGCATGATGCGCTCAGTTCGTTCCATGGACCACCATCTTCCCAGCATTCTATTCTCACAACTGCTCGGTCTTGTTATGGGCATTGACGGAAAGGACCTTGGTATCAAAATGAACCAGATAGATATAGACGGTATTAAAGCCTTTTTATCGCAGGAGTAAAAATGTCAAAAGAAAAAATTGGCTCGATAATGGTTGTAGGTGGAGGCATTGCCGGAATGCAGGCGGCATTGGATTCCGCGGATTCAGGCTATTATGTTTATCTTGTTGAAAAAACCACCTCTATCGGCGGGGTTATGTCACAGTTGGACAAAACATTCCCAACCAATGATTGCGCGATGTGAATTATCTCGCCCAAACTGGTCGAGGTCGGCCGGCATATCAATATCGAGCTACTCACCCTCACGGAAATCAAGAGCGTAGCCGGGGAAGAGGGAAATTTTGAAGTCCAGCTTGTCCAGCACCCGCGTTATGTTGATATGGATAAATGTATCGCCTGCGGCATGTGTGCTGAAAAATGTCCGAAAAAGGTCACCAATGAATATGAAGCCGGATTAATTAAACGTAAGGCAGCCTTTGTAAAATATGCCCAGGCCGTCCCCCTCAAGTACGCCATAGACGAGGAAAATTGCATCTTTCTGAACAAGGGCAAATGCCGGGCCTGTGAAAAATTCTGCCCGGCCGACGCCATAAAGTTTGATGATCAGCAAAAGGATTTTTCTGTCAAAGTGGGGGGGATCATACTTGCCGGCGGCTGTGATGTCTATGATCCGGCGACGCATGATGTCTATGGTTATGGGAAATCTCCCAATATAGTAACCAGCCTGGAGTTCGAGCGTATCCTTTCCTCCTCCGGTCCATATGGAGGACACCTGGTCAGGCCCTCAGATGAAAAAGAGCCGGAAAAAATCGCCTGGCTTCAGTGTATCGGATCCAGAGATACGCACGTGGGGGCCAGAAATTATTGCTCATCGGTTTGTTGTACCTATGCAATAAAAGAGGCAATGCTGGCCAAGGAACATTCCAAGCATTTCTTAGACACCGCTGTTTTTTACATGGATATCCGCACACACGGTAAAGATTTTGAGAGATATTACAACAGGGGAAAAGATGAATCGAGTATACGCTTCATAAAATCCAAAATCACCAATATCGTTCCCGTTGCTGATACTGGCAAGCAGCTGATCCGGTATATTGACGAGACAGGCAGGAGGGTGGAAGAAGAATTCGATATGGTGGTACTCTCTGTTGGTCTCGGTGCGAGCAAAGAGGCTGTCGATCTGGCACATAAGTTAAATGTTGAACTCGATCAATACGGTTTCGCGTCCACAACAAGCTTTGATCCCGTTCACACCTCCACTCCGGGTATTTTTGTGTGCGGCGCTTTTGAAGCGCCAAAAGATATCCCTTCATCTGTGATCGAATCAAGCGCGGCCGCTGGCGTTGCGGGCAGTCGTCTTGGCGATTCCCGGTGGAGCCTGACCAAAACTAAAGAAATCCCGAAAGAAATTGATATCAGAGGCGAGCCACCGCGTACAGGAATATTTGTATGCCGGTGCGGGACCAATATTGCCGGTGTCGTGGATGTCCCTGCTGTTGTGGAGTTTGCCAGAACTTTGCCGGGAGTTGTTTTTGCAGAAGAAAATATGTTCAGCTGTTCCCAGGATACCCAAGATAGCATGACAAAAATTATTAAGGAAAAACATTTAAACAGGGTGGTGGTCGCGTCCTGTTCCCCCAAAACTCACGAATCGCTCTTCCAGGAAACCGTGACAAATGCCGGGATCAACAAATACCTTTTTGAGATGGCAAACATCCGAAATCAGTGTTCCTGGGTCCATACTGAAAATCCTGAGGCAGCCACCGGCAAGGCAAAAGACCTGGTACGAATGGCCGCATCCAAGGTAAACCTGCTCGAACCATTGCCGGAACCGTCAATCGATATCAACCAGTCCGCCCTTGTCGTCGGCGGCGGCATTGCCGGGATGGCAGCAGCGAAAACCCTTTCCGAACAGGGATATCATACACATATCATTGAAAAAGAAAAATGCCTTGGAGGTCAGGCGCGAAAGCTTCATGAAACTTGGCGAGGTGAGGATATCCAGTCGTACCTGGCAAGAATCATTGAAGACATTGAATCCGACCAGAAGATTGACATTTTTCTAAACACATCAATCAGGAAAGTTGATGGTTTTGTGGGTAATTTCCAAACGACCGTGGAAAAAAACGGCAAAGAGGAAGTCCTGGAGCATGGCGTTGCCATTATCGCATCAGGAGCATCGGAATATAAACCTGACCAATACCTCTACGGTGAGGATGCGCGTGTTCTGACAGGTTTGGAACTTGATCAGAAATTCATTCAGGACGACTCTACAATAAAGGACGTAAAGTGCGCGGTATTTATCCAATGCGTGGGTTCCCGCATAGAGGAACGACCCTATTGTTCAAAGGTCTGCTGCACCCACTCCATCAAAAACGCCTTGAGACTCAAAGAACTGAACCCAGGAATGGATGTTTTTATCCTTTATCGGGATATAAGGAGTTATGGTCTACGAGAAGACCTCTATCGTGAAGCCAGATCCAAGGGAATCCTTTTTATTCGGTACGATTTCGACAAAGAACTGAATGTTAATAAAGACAACGAAGACATTCAGGTAACCTTCACGGATTCGGCCATCAGACGGAAGATGGAAATACGCCCGGACCTCTTGGTCCTTGCGACTGCAATAGTTCCTGATAAGGAAAACCCGCTTGCACGGATGTACAAATTAACACAAAACGACGACGGCTTTTTTATGGAGGCCCACGTCAAATTGCGGCCCGTTGACTGCGCAACAGACGGTATATTTATCTGCGGACTTGCACATGCTCCAAAACCGATTGATGAATCCGTATCACAGGCACAGGCAGCTGCGACAAGAGCGGTCACCCTTCTCGCCAAGGAAAATATACAGGTAGGTGGTACTGTTGCGGTGGTAAACCCATTATTTTGCAGCAGTTGCGGTGTCTGCGTATCGATCTGTCCCTATTCGGCGCCATCCTTCATAGAAGTCGGGCCCCTTGCCGGCAGGGCCGAGATAAACCCTGTCCTGTGCAAGGGATGCGGTCTGTGCGTGGCCTCATGCAGGTCGGGCGCCATCAATCTGAAGGGTTTTGGTGAAGACCAGATCATGGCCATGATTAACGAGATATAAAATCACTTTGTGATGTTCACAATTGATGGCAGAACGGTTTTAAGTGTTTTTTCGGCAATGCAAATTTCCTCAAGGCGTTATCTATTCCTTGCGGAGTGGGTGGCCAAATATATACACGGTTTCGCAGCGAGCCTGCAGACTCCCATTAAATCTGTAGTCTAACCGTATATATTTGGCCACAGCAGAGTTTGGTGGTATTCTTTTTGAGATAACGCCTTTCGTAAACCCGCATTGCCTCAGGAAATATGAAAAGATCAATGTTCATGCCGTCGAAACAAACTAAATTAGGAGAACAGAATGACCGACTGGGAGCCTAAGATCACGACGTTTCTGTGCAACTGGTGCAGTTAT
>CAZIXY010000198.1:0-6317 GCA_964543315.1 uncultured Desulfobacteraceae bacterium
CAAGGGGATGATGGCTAACATAATCGCTGCAGAGGCCCTTATTGGAAGGGACGAGTTCTGCATGAAGTATCTTGAGACATACCGGGAAGGGAAGCTCTCATTTTAACCAACCGGAAGACCACCGCAATGTTTTTTATCCTCACCAGGGCCTGAAAGGGCAGGAAATAGAAGAAGATAGTAATATTTCCTGCCCCTTATCCATTTTGTGGTCGCCGTTTGGAAAACGATTTGCTTGTATCTTGCCCCTGTAAGCGCTTTTCATATCTCACGAGAAATTCTGTGAATACCCTATAAAAACCAATATGTTGGATGCAATTAAAGGCGCCCAACCGAGATCTCCGTAAGGCCGAATTTTTTTCTTGACATAATGTGTAATGTGTAATATATCACATTTCAAACAACATATATTTAGGAAAGGAGTACTCTGTGACGCGGCTCAAGGCAATAACCCAACCTCTCCCCTTAGCTAAAATGGCTTATGAGGCCTTGCGCGACTCCATATTAACGGGAAGCCTTACACCTGGGGAAATTTATAATGAAATGTCTCTAGCCAAAGAACTGGGAATATCTAGAACACCTGTAAGAGAGGCCCTTTTGGAGCTTGCAGCTCAAGGATTGGTCACGTACCTCCCTCGAAAAGGTGTTATGGTTAAACATTTTACAAAACGTGATGTAGAGGAAATTTTTGAATTGAGGGAAGCGATTGAGCTAGCAGCTTTGGAAAAGGCCTTAAAAAATTCGCGAGATCTGGATTTGCTTAAGTTGGAGCGGTCACTAAAGGATCAGCAAAAGGCGTGGAAGAAAAATGATTCTGAAGGCTATATTCAAGCAGATCGGAGTTTTCATTTAACCTTTTGTGAGGCAACCAATAATCGCCGTTTTCTAAATATCTTGGAAAATATCAGGGATTTGACGCATCTTATGGCGGTGAGGGCATTAGATAAGAGGGGTCGTTGGGAAGAAGTGATTAAGGAACACCAGCAAATTCTTAAGGCCATTAGACAGGGCAAACCGGGAATTGCTAGGAAGGCTTTGGTTAATCATCTTAAGCGAAGTAAAGAAGCTGTTTTGGAGCATATGGAGTTGGAAGACCAGGAGGCTGAGGCTAACAAGAGTATAAGCCAATAAAGTAAAGAGATATGGGAAGGCCGAGCTTTAGGTAAACAGGCCCGAGCGAAGTGATGGGTAAAGCAGTTGATTGAATGGGGGATATTTAAGAATAAATTGGACGAAAGGAGGAACAGGAAATGCCAAAGCCAGAAATTGAATTTATTGATTGTGACACGCAGTACGGGTGGCGTCCAGTTGAGGGTGATACCCTGGGCATAAAGGAAAAAATTCTGAGTGAGGATCCTGAAACCGGTGACTATACTCGTTTGTTAAAGTTTCCCCCTGGCATAGAAACATCGGAGACCCTTGTACATGATTTTTGGGAAGAGGTCCTGATACTGGAGGGGAGCCTGTATGACATTGCAAAGAAAGAAACCTATCTACCTGGTTTCTATGCTTGCCGTCCGCCTGGAATGAAGCATGGGCCATATCGGATCCCTTATGGCTGCGTAACCTTTGAGATCCGTTATTTTAAGAAGTAGGCGTGGCACACAAATAACTGCCCCACGGCAAGCCGTGTGGTATCAAAAAGGCTAGGAACGAAGCAAGTTTCGGGGAATTAAACGCGTAGAGATTAAATACTGGGTAGAAAGAGAGAGGAATTCAATAATGGAGATTTCATTAACCCTTGAGGCAAAAGATGGGGCGAAGCCCCTAAATTTCGTTTACAACCGGATGGCCAATGCCGGTTATGTGGGGAGGGATCAAGATGAGGTGAGGCGACATATTGAGGAGCTGGCCAAGAAGGGGATCCCGGGTCCCAAATCAACCCCCACTCTATATCCGGTAATTACACGAACCTTGGTCACTGATCCCAGCATAGAGGTTTATGGGGAGGAGACATGTGGGGAAGTAGAATACGTATTACTCATAGAAAACCCAGGCTCTGTCTATGTGGGGCTTGGCAGTGATCACACAGACAGGCACCTGGAAGAAACGGATATCCCTCGCTCCAAGCAGATTTGTCCCAATGTGATGTGCAAGACGGTGTGGCCCCTTTCTGAGGTGAAGGAGCATTGGGATAAGCTTGTATTAGAATCATGGGTCACAAGGCATGGAGAAAAGCTTCTTTATCAGCAGGGGCCACTTGAACTCATCATGGATCCACAGGCCCTTATGGAATTTGTGAGTAGTAAGGTAAAGGAGCCACTGGAGCGATTCGTTCTCTTTTCAGGCACCATGGGTTCAATTACGGGAGAATTTGTATTTGGAGAGGAGTTCATGGCAAGGCTCAGCGACCCTGTGCTGGGAAGGAACTTGGATTTGCACTACACCATCCACTCCCTGAACTATGTGGATCCAGACTAGGAGATTGAAAAAATGAAGGTAGCATCTCTCCAGTTAGAGGTGGTTGAAAACAATAAGGAAGCAACAATAGAAAGGGCAAAGGAATATGTGCGCGGCCTTAAGGACATGGATTTGATTGTCCTGCCTGAGTTATGGAACATCGGGTTCATGAGTTTTGATCGCTATGTTTCTGAGGCAGAGCATAGAGATGGCCCTACCCTGAATGCGTTGAGGCCCCTGGCAAAGGAATTGGGCATTTATTTACATACAGGGAGTTTTGTGGAGGAAGACGGTGGGAAATATTACAACTCAAGTTACCTCCTGTCGCCTGAAGGTGAAATCTTGGCCAATTACAGGAAGCTTCACCTGTTTGGATACAACTCTAAAGAAACAGAGATTCTGAGCCGGGGCGATCAGGTGGTGGTGGTTAGCACGGAATTGGGTAAGTTTGGGCTTGCCACATGCTACGATCTCCGTTTTCCAGAGCTTTTTCGGGCCATGGTTGAAAAGGGTGCTGAAATTTTTCTGGTTTGCTCTGCCTGGCCATACCCCCGCCTGGAGCACTGGATCATGCTCAACCGGGTGCGTGCCATAGAAAACCAATGTTTCCTCATATCCGCCAACTCTGTGGGAATGAGCAAGGGGACGCAGTTTGTGGGCCACAGTATGATAGTGGACCCTTGGGGTATTATTCTGGGAAGTGGGGGTGATGACGAGGTTATTGTGAAGGCGGAGCTTGACCTTGGGGAAGTGGAGAGTGCAAGGAAACGTTTTCCTGCTCTGGCAGACCGCCTGGATTGGCTGAACAGCGCTAACAAGTAATATTAGTAGTTAGGGTTACGGAGGAAGAGATGGCTAATCTAGAAGTCAATTTTTGTGGTGTAAAGATAAAGAATCCAATTGTTGCCTCATCTGCCGAGCCAACACTAAATGCCCACAACATGAAAAAGTGTATAGATACGGGGGTCGGAGGAGTCATAGCCAAGACAATGACAGATTCTGAGGCCATGCGTGAATTGACCACGCGGTCAAAATGGCGATTTCTGAATGAACGTCACGAGGTTTGTCAGGGCAAGGTGCCTAGATGCTTTAGTTTATATGGGCGCTCCGGCCTGGCCCTTGAGCCGCCCGAGGAATTTCTTCCCCAGATTGTTGAGACAGTGGAGTATGCCAAGGATTACGACGCAGTAGTGATTGGGTCCATTGCATCTACTGAACTGGAGGGATGGGTTGAGCTTGCCAAACAAATAGAAGATACGGGTGTGCCCCTGATCGAATGCAACTTCGGGTGCCCACATCCCCACATGATGCCGGGTGTTAAGACGGGCATGGAGGTTGGTCAGGACTTTGAATATGCCTGTGAGGTAACGCGGGCCGTGTGTGATGCGGTAAGTGTGCCGGTAATGATCAAGGTAACGCCCCAGGTTACATCACTGGTGGGCTTTTGTGGAGATCTTTTTGAGGCGGGCGCCAAGGCCGTCACTCTGACGAATCGTTTTATTGGTTTTGTCCCTGACATTGAGACGGGCAAGCCCCTTATATATGGGCAGGCCGGTATTGGAGGTCCTTGGATTAAACCCCTTACCCTGAGATGGGTTCACAATATCCGGCAGGCTTACAAGGACAAGCTGTTTATAGCTGGTACTAACGGGGCGTATGACTGGCGGGATGTGGTGATGTTTATCATGTGCGGTGCCCACATAATCGAGATGTGCTCTGCGGTGATGGTTTATGGGTACGAGTGGCTTGGCAAGCAGGTAAAGGGTTTGGAGAAATTCATGGAGGAGAAAGGCTACCAAAACCTGGATGAGATGCGTGGTATTGCCTCCGATGCTGCGCTGCCTTATTCCGAGATGCCCCCTGAGCGGGCAAAGGTAGACCCGGAGCTTTGTACAAATTGCGGCAGGTGCCTCAAGGCGTGCTTTTATCAGGCAATGCAGCCAGGCGATGAGGCCACCTGGGTGAAGGAGGAAAACTGTATAGGATGCGGCGGGTGCTACTCTGTTTGCCCGGTACCGGGCGCCATCACCATTTCAATTAGACAGTAGAAATAATGCAAATTAAGGATTTCAATGCGTCAGTACAGGTGACTATATGGGATTAAGGTTATTGGAAGGTAACGAAGCGGTTGCTTGGGGTGCATACTACTCGGGGTGTCGTTTCTTTGCAGGTTATCCGATTACTCCGGCTACAAGCATCTTTAACGCAATGCTCAGAATACTGCCCCCGGTCGGCGGCATCGTTTTGCAAGCAGAAGACGAAATAGCAGCAATGGGGTATTGCATTGGCGCCTCCATGGCTGGGTTGAAGGCTATGACAGCAACTTCAGGCCCGGGTTTGAGCCTTTATTCTGAGCACATTTCCTTCGCTATTGGCTCTGAGATACCCCTGGTTATTGTGGATGTTCAGCGCTTGGGGCCTTCTACTGGTTCAGCTACCCGTGGGGCAGATGGGGATATACAGTTCATGAGGTGGGGTAATTCTGGGGGACTCCCTGTTATTGTTCTGGCACCCGTGGATGCAAAGGATTGTTTTACTCTTACTATGCAGGCCTTTAATCTCTCAGAGGAGTATCGCTGCCCAGTTTTCCTGGCCTCTAATAAAGAGGTTGGGCTAACAAAGGAAAGCATCGACATGGCAGGTTTTGCTCGCCCATGCTTGATAGATCGCCCGCCACCTGTCTCTAAAGAGAAATTTTTGCCTTTTTTGCCGTTACCGGGGAAGGATGTTCCAGGATTTTTGCCTATTGGAGGCAAAGTCCTGGTGAGACAGACATCCTCTACACATGGTGTTGATGGGTACATTACAACTACCCCAGAAGAAATTTCAGACATGCTTTCTCGCATCAATAGAAAGGTCGAATTTAATGTGGACCGATTCAGCTTCGCAGAAGCGATAACTGAGCCAAACGCTGATACGATGTTGTTGACATATGGCGTAACGGCAAGGGCGGCTAGAGCGGCCTATAAGGAACTCAAGGCTATGGACAGACCAGTTTCGCTCTTGATTTTGAAAACCCTTTGGCCTGTTCCTGAGAATCTCATTAGAGAAAAGACCCACACCTCTAAGAGAGTGGTCGTGATAGAAATGAATTTGGGGCAATATTACAGGGAAATAAGGCGCGTCCTCTTTGATAAAAGGGTAGACAGCCTTGCTCGAATGGATGGGCGATTGATATCTCCCAAGGAAATTATGGAGGCGGTAATTGGCTAGTTTAATAAATCAAAACCGCCCCCCAGTCTTTTGTCCTGGATGTTCGCATGATCGGGTTGTTCGTGCGCTCGATAATGCCTTTCAGAATATGGGGCTTAGGGGTGATCAGGTCGTGATGATAAGCGACATTGGCTGTTCAGGTCTCATTGATACCTTCTTTAATACACATGCGCTACATGGATTGCACGGCAGAGCGCTGACTTATGCTGCGGGGATCAAGTTGGCCCACCCCGATCTAAACGTAGTTGTTACCATGGGCGACGGTGGTTTAGGAATTGGCGGCGCGCATTTTTTGGAGGCCTGTCGGCGGAATCTTAATTTGACCCTTTTGATACTTAATAATTTCAACTTCGGAATGACAGGTGGACAATTTTCAGCAACCACTCCTACTGGTGCCTTGGTCGGATCGGGTTTTCTGAATAGGCTTGAAAAGCCGATGGATGCCTGCTCGGTCGCAGTAGCTGCAGGAGCGCCCTTTGTAGTGCGTTGCTCAGCATATCAAAAGGACCTCGCTTCTATTATTGAAGAGGCCATATGTTTTGAGGGCTTCAGCGTTATCGACATCCATGGGATTTGTACAGGCAGGTACCTGCGGCGTAATAAGGTAACGCCCGAGATGATTAAGGAAGCCTTGGATAAGATGGAAAAGCTGGCTGGGCCTGTTTTTGGGAATAGACGTCCCGAATATGGTTCAGAGTACCGCAAAC
>CAZIXY010000199.1:0-6278 GCA_964543315.1 uncultured Desulfobacteraceae bacterium
GGTGCCGATTTTGCCAGGCTGGCATGATATATCGCCCCGTTAGGGAACGAAGCCCTGCATCCATCCTTGAAAAAGCGGAAAACGGCTTACGCTTGACCGGCTATCAAGATATTTCTCTGCTTTCATTGAGTTCCGGAGATTACAGCTGCATAGGACCCCTTCTGGAGACCTTGATGGACAAGCAATCCAGCGAAAAAGTTGCATTAAGCCTTCCGTCTCTGAGAATTGACAGCCTGAATCCCTCCCTGATGGAACAAATAAAAAGGGTTAGAAAAACCGGCTTCACGTTGGCCCCGGAGGCGGGCAACGAAAGAATGAGAAGAGTTATTAATAAAGGCCTGACACAGGCAGATATACTGGAGACATCCAGATCAGTTTACGCAGCCGGGTGGAATTTGATTAAACTCTATTTTATGGTAGGCCTCCCCCTCGAAGAAGAAAATGACCTCCTTGATATAATCTCCTTAGCCAAACAAATCGCAGGCCTTGCAGGAAAAAAAGGGAAAAAAAGCAAACTGAACATCAGCGTTTCTACATTTGTTCCTAAATCTCATACACCGTTTATGTGGTCCCCCCAAATTACCCTTAATGAGAGCCGAGCAAGAATTGAATTCATCAAGAGAGGGCTGAAAAACAGCCCTGTTCGAGTGAAATGGAACCAACCTGAGTTGAGTTGGCTGGAGGGGATATTTTCAAGAGGTGACAGGAAACTGGGTAGGGTTCTTATGGAGGCGTGGAATCTGGGCGCCAGATTTGACGCCTGGGCGGAGCATTTCAGGATGGCAATCTGGGAAAAGGCCTTCCGGCGAGCTAATATAGATCCACGATCTTATCTTCACAGGGAAAGGGCTTTGGACGAAGTCTTGCCGTGGGACCATATCAGCTCCGGGGTAACTAAGGATTTTCTCACAAGAGAGTGGAAAAGGGCTCTGAAAGAAAAATGGACCCCTGATTGCAGAGAAAAATGCCTGGAATGCGGTGTTTGTGATCATAAGGCGGTTGATCCGGTGCTTTACAAACACTGGGACATGGCCGCCGGATCGAGAAAACAACCTGCAAAACAGAAGATTCCAGCAAAAAAATACCGGCTCACGTTCAAGAAGGTGGAAAATGCTAAACATCTCAGCCACCTGGAACTTTCAAGGGTTTTTATCAGGGCCTTTATAAGAGCCGGGCTGCGGCTTGAACACTCCAATGGCTTCCACCCCATGCCCAAGGTTTCCTTTGTGTGTGCCTTACCGGTCGGCATAGAAAGCATGCAGGAAATAGTAGATATAGGTGTCTTACAATCACGGTCCGTCACTTCCATTAAACGACTCGTTAACAGTCAGCTGCCACAAGGGATTACGGTGACATCCGTTGAAGAAGTCCCTTTAAACAAAAAAAAGGTCCGGTTAAGAGAAAGCCATTTTCTGATCAGCCTTAATGGTTATGAAATTCACGAAAAAGATATTGATAGATTCATCGACTCGGAATATTTTCCTATTGTCAAAGCAGGTAAAAAAGGCGAACATGAGATCAATGCCAGGTCGTTGGTAAAATCCATAAAGATTGTTTGCCCTAACACCGTGAGGCTTGAACTAAAGAACCCACCCGGTCCTCAACTAAGACCGGACCAAATCATGGATGGTGTTTTTTCGTTAAAAGACTCGCTGGTAAAAGGCATGAAAATAATTAAGACCGGCCAGGTTCTTGAGTAAAACCAAAGGATTCTGACCACGCCCGTAGGGCATGGCTTTCAAAACTAAATAAATCGTCCCATGTCCAATGAAATCATTATTAATGCCAGGCCACACGAGACCAGAGTCGCCCTTATAATAAACGGCCTTGTCGTGGAGCTGCATATTGAGCGAAAAATCGGCAGGGAATTGCTGGGAAACATATATCGTGGAAGGGTCGTCCGGGTTCTTCCCGGTATGCAGGCAGCATTCGTGGACATAGGCCATGACAGAACCGCTTTTCTCTATGTATCAGATGTATACAATGACTTCTTTGACCTTGAAAGAATAATGATTGGAAACCATACAGTGTCTGAAAGACCGGTTCTTCTTGGTTCGGATCTGCCACATCCCAATTTCCATAACGGCATACCTTTTCAAATAGAAGACATGCTCCGTGAGGGCCAGAGCATTATGGTCCAGATTTCCAAAGAGCCCATCGGCAACAAGGGAGCCCGGATAACTTCCCATATTTCTCTTCCCGGCAGACATCTTGTCTTCATGCCAACCGTAAACCATATAGGTGTCTCTCGCAGGATAGAGGACAATGACGAGAAAGAGAGACTGAAAGACATTATTCAGGAAATCAGACCGGCTAATACCGGGTTCATCGTAAGAACAGTCAGTGAAGGCGCTTCAAAAGAGGAATTAGTTCCCGAGATGAAAGCGCTTCTGGAGCTGTGGGAAAAAATTCAGGCTAAAATGGAAACAGGATCAAGACCCTGTCTGCTGCACAGTGACTTACCCATAACACTTCGATGCGTTCGAGACCTGTTTTCAAAAGAAGTGGACCGTCTTATTGTCGATTCGAATGAAGAATACCGAAAAATTATGGAATTTGTCGGCAACTTCGCTCCAAGATTGAAGCACTGTGTTGAGAAATACGAGGGCTCTGAGCCGATTTTCGAGGCCTATGGGATTGAAACGGAGCTTTCCACCGCCCTTGACAGCAAAATATGGCTTAAATCGGGGGGCTACATTGTGATCGAACTGACGGAAGCCCTTACAACAATTGACGTTAATACCGGCAGCTATGTTGGAAAAAGGGATATGGAAGAAACCATCTTGAAGACAAACCTGGAGGCAGTTAAGGAAATCGCATACCAGTTACGTTTCAGGAATATTGGCGGCCTCATTGTAATCGATTTCATTGATATGGGGAAAAAACCTAACCGTAAACGCATTTTTATGGCTCTAAAAGAAGCCCTCGACAAAGACCCTGCCAAAACAAACATCCTACCCATGTCAGACCTGGGGCTCATTGAGATGACACGAAAAAGAACCAGGGCAAACCTGAACAGACAGCTCACCAAACCTTGTTTTTACTGTGAAGGAACAGGCAGACTCAAATCCAAGAAAACAATATTCTGTGAGGTATACAGGACCCTGGAAAGGGAATGTGCCATCGCTGATAATGAGGGGAAGGTGTATGTATTGGTACATCCCGAAATTAATAATTTCATAATGGAAGAAGAACAGGATTCGATTATGGATCTGGAAAAAAGGTTTTCCAGACGAATAATCTTTATTGCCAAAAAGGACTATCATATGGAACAATACGAAGTAAGCGTCCGATTTGTACAATAATATGGGGTGATTATGGAAATCGCTTTAGCAAAATCAGCCGGCTTGACAGATGTTGGCCTTAAGAGGGATGGAAACGAAGATTCTTTCTCCATCGACGAGAGCCTGAATCTCTATATTGTCGCGGATGGTATGGGGGGGCATTTAGCAGGAGAAATTGCCAGCAGGACGGCTGTTGACTTGATTAACAAATGCTATCGAAAATGGAAAGGTACTGAAACTCCTGAAGAGGAGATATTCGGGAGCCCTGACGTTTCAATCTCCAGGGACGCAAATTATATCTTGGGGGGCATACAACTCGCCAATAAAGTCATTCATGAAATGGCCACCCACCACAAAGAATACAAGGGGATGGGAACAACTATTGCCGTCCTGGCCGTTATGCCGGGTCTTATCATATCAGCCAATGCAGGCGACAGCCCTATTTACATGATAAGAAACGGACGCATCGAAAAAATATCGAAAGATCACAACTTCGTTGCCGAACAGGTTGAAATGGGCCTCATGACAGAAGAGGAGGCGGCTGAATCACCAATGAGACACGTATTAACAAAAAACCTGGGCTCTTACGAAGACCTGGTTCCAGATATTTTTGAGATTGAGTCAGAACAGAACGACCGCTTTGTTTTATGTAGCGACGGCCTTACCGATCTGGTTACTGATGACGAAATCCTGCAGATGGTGGAGGAGGAGCGTGAGCTGGAGGTATTATGCAGAAATTTCATAGACATAGCCCTAAAAAGAGGCGGCCACGATAATACCACCGTCATTACTGTATCTCTATCCGGTACCGGAAAAAAAAAGCCGGGGCTGTTAAAAAAATGGCGGCGATCTTAGGGCATATTTAAATGATGATCCACAAGAATCAAAAAAATTGATGCTGAAATTATTATATATTGCAATTTAATGTACAAATGGATTAAAATTGTTAAGAGCGAGCACTGGAGGAGGTTGGATTATGGAAAGACTTATTTTGACCTTTAACAAACAGATCATTAATAGATATTCTTTTGATAAAGACAACCTAACCATAGGCCGAAAACCCGAAAATGATGTCCAAATAGATAATCTCGCCGTATCAGGTCATCATGCCAGAATTGACAAAACCGGCAATGATTTTATTTTGACCGACCTCCGGAGCACGAACGGAACCTTTGTCAATCGCAAACAGATTGTGTCACATCCCCTTAAGCACGGGGACAATATCCAGATAGGAAAACATGTTCTGCTCTTCTTGGCTTCCGAAAAGCAGGAGGCAACTGCGGAGGGGCGGGCAAAAGGAGCGGATCCGGACAAAACAATGATACTGGATACCGTCAAACAGCGTGAGCTTCTCGCCAAACAAGCCGAATCAGGGAAAGCGGTACCAGCCGCTTCGGAGAAAATCGGAGTATTGAGTGCAATTGGGGGCGCGGATCTGGGAGAAATCGAGTTGACAAAAAAGCTTACCAGAATTGGCAAAGCAGACACTTCTGAGATCAGGCTAAGAGGCATGATGATGGGCGCCACAGCCGCTACTATCAGTAAGCGTCCGTCGGGTTATACTATAGCACATACCGGTGGAAGGACAAAAATAAAGGTTAACGGGAATATTGTACATGAAAGTGTACAGCTCAAGGACTTTGACACCATAGAGATCGGTTCACATAAATTTCAATTTTACCAGAAAGAATCCAAAAAGACCTAACCCTGCCTTCGTTTCTTTATCAGTTCGGCCAGGCCGTTTTCTATGACCTTTTTGGAAAAATTTTTCCGGCACTTGGTGCATTGATACTCTTCGCAGACCACTTCATCATAGATGAGACTATCTGAAAAATTAACCCCATGAAACCTTAGGGAAAAACTATAAACTGGCACAAACTCGCTGTTCCCACAACTATCACAAAGAAAATAGTCCTGGACTTCCTCCATCCCTGCCTCCTCAAAAAAAATAGTCATTATCCAGCCCTCTTTTGTCTTCAGGCCGTATTACTCTATATCAAGGCTTCCACAGGTCTTGGCTTTTATCCCTTTTCTAATCATTTTACAATGTTTTTTTCTGGAATTGATGCATTTTGAAGACGGCTGCCGGACATTGCATTTGATCATCCTTTTCTTCAGAATGGAGGATCTTCCGGTTCCCTGCTTTTCGGCTGTAATGCAGATGGATAAAACTTCCCCGCAGAAAAAACGCGGAAAAGAACAGACTGCTTAACCTTTTGATTGACCGGAGCGGACACCCCAAGTATATTCAGGCGCTATGTTTATAAGCTATAGGTTTTGTTGGAGCCACCGTGCGGAATCGAACCGCAGACATCCTCATTACGAGTGAGGTGCTCTACCATCTGAGCTACGGTGGCCTGATAACGCGTGGACAAAATATAGATGCTTTTTTATTCCGTGTCTACGATTTTTTAAAAATCTGGGAGCATGTCGGAGAACCGCAATAAAAAAAATATCCATAACCGAACAAATGCCGCCACTGAGTGGAGTTGTTATGAGCGAGGTATCCTATGAAACAACCGAAAGATTACATCATATTTCCGCTTGACTTACCCTCCTACGATCAGGCCATGTCCTACGTTGAAAAATTAAATGATCGTGTGGGACTCTTTAAGGTAGGACTGGAGCTTTTTATCAGCCAGGGTCCGAGCATACTCAAATCGATCCTGGATAGTGGCGGAGCCGGTATATTCCTCGACCTGAAGCTGCATGACATTCCGGCCACCGTTAAAAGGGCATTTATGGCAGCCAGCAAACACCGTCCTCGTTTCGTGACCATTCATTGCGATGAAGGTGAGGAGTTGTTGAGAAGCGTGGCAGCAGACAACCCGGGCGGCACAAAGATACTTGCGGTCACCGTGCTCACGAGCCTCGATCAGAAAAAACTCAAAGAATTGGGCTATGACGACAAATATGCTCATAACCTCTTTGCCCTGGTCCTTCTAAAGGCACGAATGGCAAAATCCGCCGGGTGTCACGGTGTTGTCTGTTCCG
>CAZIXY010000200.1:0-6224 GCA_964543315.1 uncultured Desulfobacteraceae bacterium
ATTTGAGACGTGTTTTAGGTTCTCCGTCCTCCAGATTGTCAAGACCTGACAGGGTATTCAAATTTAAAAAATTTTCATATCCTTCATATATCCTTTCGGGCTCAAAGGGCAGCTTTTCCCCTTTCCACAGGGCAAGTGCCTGCAAATTCCACCGATAGTTCAGATGGTGAAGGGTGTTTTCGATCGCAGTTAGACTCAAGTGCTTTTGACTGTAAACCATTCCCTGAACCCTAAGCCTGGTTGAAAATAAAGGCTGAACCATTGTAAAGGCTCCCCGTTCAAAGGGAGGGGCACCGCATAGGGGTGTTCTTCTACTGCATGCTTATGGGAGACGAAGGTATGGGACTCTTCAAAAGGACGCATCTTTCGGATAAAAACCCCTCTGCCCCTTGCCGCAGCCCGAGTCGTGGTCTGCATTGCAACAAGCCAATGGAATCCACATTCTTCGGTTGAAGTAGACCGCAGGGAGGGCCGCTTGCAGCGTAGGAGTAGATGCGGCCTGGAGAAGAGTGCCATGCCGAGCCTTTTGGCTGGTATAGCCGGCCAATATAACCCCACCCTAAGTGTATAGGGTTATATTCCCCAGTTAATCCACCAGGTCTACTGGTGGTCGCTGATTGCTCTTAATGAACAAATTTACGACTCGAAACAATAGCGCCTACAATCTAAAAAATCGCATCAGAAGGACAATTTGTGATGCAGGTCATGCATTTGATGCATTTTTCCTTATCGATTTTGGCAGGCTGCTTCTTTTCCCACGTAATTGCACCGGCCGGACACCTTTTAAAACAGAGACCGCATTTGATGCATTTGTCCTCATCCACCTCAAATTTTAAAAGGGCGGGACAACGTTTGGCAGGGCATCTTTTCTCATAGATATGGGCCTCGTATTCATCGCGGAAATATTGCAGAGTTGAGAGCACGGGATTTGGCCCGGTCTGGCCCAGACCACACAATGCCGCATCCTTGATCACCTCACTCAATTCCTCTAACGTTTCTATATCACCCGGCTCGCCTTCACCCCTGGTGATCTTTTCCAATATCTGGAGCATACGCCTGGTACCCTCACGGCATGGCGTACACTTGCCACAGGACTCATCCTGAATAAAATCCATGAAAAAACGGGCCATGTCCACCATACAGGTATTATTATCCATTACGATCATCCCGCCCGAACCCATAATGGCCCCAACCTTGGCAATAGATTCGTAATCTACGGGAGTGTCTATGAAGGCCTCCGGAACACACCCGCCGGATGGCCCGCCGAGCTGAACGGCCTTAAATTTCTTCTTCTTAGGAATGCCCCCGCCGATATCAAAGATGATGGTCCGCAGAGTGGTGCCCATGGGCACCTCCACCAGGCCGATATTTTTTACGGTGCCCGTTAATGCGAAAACCTTGGTACCCTTGCTCGTTTCCGTTCCTATGCCGGCATACCATTTTCCGCCATTGAGTATTATCTTCGGTACATTAGCATAAGTCTCCACGTTATTTAAGACTGTGGGTTTCTTCCACAGACCCTGATGGGCCGGAAACGGAGGCCTGGGCCGCGGCATGCCCCGCTTTCCTTCAATGGAATGCATGAGAGCTGTCTCCTCTCCGCAGACAAATGCCCCTGCACCCTGGTATATCTCCAGATAAAAATCAAAGCCGCTTCCAAAAATATCTTTTCCTAACAAGCCATGTTCTGTTGCCTGTTCTATTGCGATGTTAAGTCTCTTTATTGCCAGGGGGTACTCCGACCGGCAGTATATATAGCCGTGATGTGCTCCCACCGCCTTTGCAGCAATAACCATACCCTCCAAGATAGCGTGAGGGTCGGCCTCCAGGACACTTCTATCCATAAATGCCCCCGGATCACCTTCGTCGGCGTTGCACAATACGTATTTGATATCCCCTTTTGATTTATTTGCAAATTCCCATTTCAGGCCGGTTGGAAATCCTGCCCCACCTCTTCCCCTGAGACCCGAAATTTTCATCTCGGCAATGATCTCATCCGAAGTCATCTCAAGAAGCGCTTTAGCCGCAGCCTGATAACCGTCTCTGGCTATGTATTCTTCTATCAACTCAGGATCAATACCCTTATTTTGCAGAACAATCAGTTTCTGAAGACCAAAAAACGGAACATCTTCCATATAAGGAATGACCTTCTCCTCTTTCTTTGTCTCCTGATTTTTCACTTCAGCCTTCTCTTCCGTTTTCTCTTCTGTCTTCGAGTTGTTTTCAGACATGTCAGCACTCTCCTAATTCATCACACCGGCTCTTTGATTCTGGCCATTGCATAGTCATTTAAAATTTCACCCCCAAGAACATGCTCCTGAAATACCTTGCGTGTCTTTTCGTCATCAAGATCACGGTAAATGACAGCATCTTCACCCATACGCTGAATCGTTATATTCGGTTCACTGCTGCACATCCCCGCGCATCCCGATATGACGACTTTTATGTCATCTCTCTTTGATTCTTCTATCTCTTCCTGCAGGGCCTTATAAACCTCCTCGCCCCCGGCTGCAATTCCACAGGTCCCTAAGTGAACCGTTATTTTGACCGTATAATCTTCCTTGCTCAAGGATGTTTCTTTTTTTACCTTTTCCTTAAGTTTTACCAGATCTTCAAGAGTTTGTATCGCCATTCTTGGCTCCTTATCTGTTATTTTTGCAAATACGTAATTCCTGTTTCAATTTTGTACAGTAGCCTTCTCCCCGGTCAGCCGGGTATATTCGCCGCTACTCACATTTTTCAACAATTTTTAATGCGCTGTCCGGTGAAACACCGCCGTGCGTCACTCCGTCCACAACCATGACAGGGGCCAACCCGCACGCCCCGAGGCATCTGACCGCCTCCAAAGAGAAACGCCTGTCTTCGGTCGTACCGCCTACTTTCAAATTGAGCTCGGACTGCAGACGATTTTGTACCTCGGCAATACCCCTGACATAACATGCAGTCCCCATGCATACCTTTACCGTGTGCCTTCCCTTCGGCACCATGGTGAAAAATGAGTAAAAGGTAACAACTCCATAAACCGTGCTTCCCGGTATATTCAGCCGACTGCTTATGTACTCCAAGAGCTCCGCAGGCAGATATTCCACAACGACCTGGCACTCTTCGAGGACGGGTATGAGACATCCTGGTTTGTCTTTATAGCGATCAATGATTTCATCTACCCGGGCCATCACATCTGCTGTCAGGTCCGGATTTACAGATTCAAGGTTATTCCCTGATGAATACATGTTCACATCTCCTGGCTCAGTCATTTGTTAAATGTCATTTTCTGATTAGATCTTCACTACTTGCTCGTGCTGCGAGGCAGCAAACTCTTTTAGCTTCGGAATCACATTAAATCCTCTCAATACGTACCGCGCAGACCTTGAATTCAGGTATTTTTGCCGTTGGATCAAGGGCCGCGTTGGTCAGCTTGTTTGCAGCAGCCTTTGCGTAATGAAAAGGTATAAAAATGGTTCCCTTGACCGCTTTGCCGGATAGCCTGGCATGTGCCTCAATCTCACCTCTCCTGGATGTAATTCTTAACAGATCCCCATCGTCTATTTGGTAATTCTCAGCGTCCTGGGGTGCAATTTCAACAAAACACTCAGGCGCACAATCATTCAGCCCTTGAGTTTTCATGGTCATGCTTCCCGTGTGGAACTGGTAAAGGACTCGCCCCGTCGTCAGATACATGGGATACTCATCATCCGGCAACTCCGCAGGAGGCTTGTATTCCAGGGCATGAAAAACGCCCAGACCACACGTAAAATTATCCACGTGCAGACATGGCGTCCCCGGGTGATCCGTGCTGGGGCACGGCCAGTGAATCCCGTCGTTCTTCAAGCGGTCGTAGTTGATACCGCAATAGGACGGCGTTACCTGCGCGATCTCCTCCATTATGGCTTGTGCGCTTTCATATTCCATGTCATATCCCATACGCGACGACAGATCGCTTATGATATGCCAGTCTTCCCTTGCCTCGCCCGGAGGCTCGACGGCCTTTCGTACCCTCTGTACCTTTCTTTCCGTATTGGCGAAGGTCCCCTCTTTTTCCGCGAATGATGCAGAGGGAAGCACCACATCCGCCATTTTGGCGGTTTCAGTCATAAAGATATCTTGAACAACTAAAAAATCCATGTCCTCCAGAGTTTTTGTGGCATGATTCAGATCCGGGTCAGACACCATCGGGTTTTCACCGATTATATAAAGAGACTTTATTCCACCCGCGGGGCCTTTTTCCATCATTTCGGTCACCGTAAGACCCGGCTTGTCCGGGAGTTTCTCCACACCCCATGCCTTTTCCATGCGTCCACGGATGGCTGGATCCTCCACCTTCTGATAGCCTGTATACACATTGGGCAGTCCCCCCAAATCGCAGGCGCCCTGTACATTGTTCTGACCACGCAGGGGATTCACACCGCCCCCGGGGATGCCCATATTACCGCACAGCATGGCCAGGTTGGCCAGGGACTTTACATTATCCGTTCCTGTTGTGTGCTGGGTAATACCCATGGCATACAGGATTGACGCCGCAGGTGCCTGCCCGTAAAGGCGGGCCGCTTCAACAAGTTGATCTTTTGGGACACCCGTAATACCTTCGACATACTCCGGTGTGTATTTCTCAACGGTCTCTTTCAGCTCTTCAAATCCCACGGTCCGGGATTTCACGTAATCCTCGGGATATAAATTTTCCTTGATAATCACATGCATCATCCCGTTGATAAAGGCCACATCCGTTCCCAGGTTCAGTCTCAACCAGATTGTTGCAAAACGCGTGATGTCAACCTTTCGTGGGTCTATCACGATTAATTTAGCCCCTTTAAATGAAACAGCCCTCTTCACGTAAGAAGACAGAACCGGATGGTTCTCCGTCGTATTCGATCCCTCAATCAGTATAACATCGGCTTTCTCGATGTCGGAAATGGGGTTCGTCATGGCTCCACTTCCAAAGGCTGCGGCCAGACCGGCCACGGTCGAGGAGTGTCAGAGCCGGGCACAGTGGTCAATATTATTGGTCCCGATTGCAGCCCTGGTGAATTTCTGGGCCACGTAATTTTCTTCATTCGTAATACGGGCACTGCACAGGACACCTATGGAGTCCGGACCCGATGCTTCTTTGATCTCCGTCAATCGTTCTGCGACTCGATTAAGAGCTTCGTCCCAGGATGCCTCCCTGAAATCCCCGTTCTCCCGTACAAGCGGCACCTTTAGTCTTTCCGGATCATGAACAAAGTCGTATCCGAAACGTCCCTTTACGCAAAGGCTGCCGAAATTAGGTCCCGCATCCTCCACCCCCGTCACCTTAACGATTTTGTTGTCTATGACGTGAAAATAGAGCTGGCATCCGACACCGCAATAGCCACAGGTGCTTCGGACTTTTTTGATCTCTAAGGGTAATCGACCTGACTCAAATTCGCTTTTTGGAATAAGGGCGCCCACCGGGCATGCCTGTACGCATTCCCCGCAAAAGACGCAATCCGAATCCTTCAGAGCCAGATCTCCCCTGGCCACGACTTTTGATGCAGCGCCCCTGTAGCCAAGGCTTATGGCGTTGTTTACCTGGACCTCATTACATGCCTGAACACAGCGACCGCAGAGGATGCAGCGAGAAAAATCCCTTACAATAAAAGGATTGACGTTCTCGATAGGATAACGGGTTTCAGAGAGTGGAAAGCGATTCGTTTTGACCCTGTACTGAATGGCCAGATCCTGAAGCTTGCAGTTACCGTATGCGGGGCAGAGATCTCCGTGTTCATCTACTTCCATTGCCTTCAGTTGGAAATCTGTCCACGAATCCACATCCATATCCTGTGCAAGGCAATTGTGCTGGCCTGATGCCAAAAGCAACTCAATATTCAAACGCCTCGCCTTCAAGACTCGGGGGGTATCGGTCCTCACGACCATATTGGGCCCTGCCGGTGCCGCACATGAGGCTACGAGGTTCCTGGCACCTTCCACCTCCACCACGCAAATTCTGCAGGAACCCGTAGGCGATGCTCCTTTTAAATAGCAAAGGGTCGGAATATCAATCCCGTTTTTCTCAGCGACCTCAAGAATCGTTTCACCCGGTGAAAATGCGCATTCCTTGCCATCTATGAAGATTAAATTTTCCGAACTCATTTTTTCTCCTGAAAAGACAGATAGTTATGAAATTGATCACCAAAAAACCGCATCTTTCAAAATAGCTGGCCGAGTATAACAAAAAAAAATATTTTTTTTCAAAGCTTTTTTCAGAAAAT